>JANMSB010000075.1:0-10145 GCA_031388915.1 Pseudomonadota bacterium
TCGGTAGCTGCCAATTTAGTGGTGTGCTCCATCTGCGAAACCACCGGCGGTTCCTGTCGCAGTCCGGCTAACTATCACAGCACGGCGTTAGTAGTGCCGACCAAGGGCATGATCTCCTTTGATGGCTCCATCGGCGCCACGCCGTATCAAGATCGTCCGGGCATCATCTGCCGCAGCGTCAAAGATGCGGTCACGGTGCTCGACGCCTTCCGCGACAAAAAGACGGGCACTTACTTCGATGCCGGCGACCTCTACACCGCACTACCGCGCGCGATCGAATCCAAAACGCCGTATGTGAAGGCATTGTCAGATACTGCCAACCCCAAGCCGCTGGCCGGTATGCGCATTGGCGTGGTGCGCGAGCTGTTCGTCAAGGACAACCCGGCCAAGACGGCCGTCAGCGATGGCGTGAACAAGGAACTGAAAGTACTAAAAGCCCTGGGCGCCGAACTGGTGGAAACCGTCGATCCGCGTTATGCGGATGACCCCAGCATTCCGAACCTGGCATTCACGTTCAACCATGCCATCGCCGAAGTATTGCCCTACCACATGCCGGAAGTCTTTTCCTGGCAGAAAGACGGCAAACCGGAGTTTCAAGTGCCGGGCTGGGATGTCACCAGTCGCAAATACTTGGTGGCCTTGGCCGCCCACAAAGCGCCGCTGCCAGCCAACATGAACTTCAATCGCGTGTTCGGCGAACCACCAGAAGATCCGGACGCGGTATCGGGCTATTCCTTCGCATTTGATTTCGGCAAGTATTTGATCCTGCGCGGTGATAAGAAGGTGTACGACTGGCAGACCTTGAATGCCAACGCCAAGTACTACAACGACGCGCGCCGCGCGGCGATGAAGAACTGGGAAAACAAGGAAATGGATATCCGCACCGATGCCATCACCTACACCATGAAGCGTCGCGACACGCTGCGCATGGCGATGATCAAGGTGCTGCGTCAGAACAACATCGACGTGTTTGTGAACCCAGTGAACCCGACCCTGCCGGAAAAAATCGGCGGCGCCTCCGGAGGCGAAAGCGGCAGCCGCGTCGGCTATGGCTATGGCGCACGCTTGGGCATTCCCGAAGTGTTCGTGCCGGCCGGTTTCTCGCCCACCGTCATCGATGCCAAGTTTGTGCTGAGCAAGGACGGCAAGAAATACGATGCCGAATGGAACAGCACCCCCACTCAGCTAGGCGGTGTGGGCCTGCCATACAACATCGCGTTCTGGGCCGAGCCCGGTCAGGAATCGGCATTGATCAAAGTGGCATCAGCCTACGAGGCAGCCACGCATCACCGCAAGCCGCCGCCGGGCTTCGGGCCAGTGAAGTAAGCAATGATGCAGTGCTGTTATTGATAACAAGAGCGGGTGGCGTCGCGTGAGCAAGTGAGTGTGACTTGCGCGGCGCCGTAATAAGTCTCGGCACTAACACCAGGGAGAACACCGAGAATCAGCCCAGCTTGTATGGTGTATCGCTACACTATACACTTAGTCATGATCAAGAGCTTTCGGCACGCCGGTCTCGAACGTTTCTTCAAGACCGGATCGAAGTCCGGAATTCAGCCAAAACACGCCAAACGCTTACAGTTGCAGCTTGGCCGCTTAGATGCGGCGGGCATACCGGACGACATGGACTTGCCGGGTTGGCGACTTCATTCGCTCAAGGGTGCGCTGCAAGGATATTGGGCAGTATGGGTGGATGAAAACTGGCGGCTAACATTTCGCTTTCATGGTGAGGATGTTGAGCTGATCGATTACCAGGATTATCACTGAGGCTTTATTTATGACTCGCATGCACAACCCGCCGCATCCCGGCGCAGTACTTCAAGACACCGTGCTGAACGGCGAGCAGGGCTTGTCGATCACTGAATTTTCGAAGCGCCTCGGCATCTCGCGGGTGGCGCTTTCTCGCGTCGTCAATGGACGTGCTGCCATTAGTGCAGAGTTGGCCATCAGGCTGGCGGCGGCGCTAGGCGGTACTGCGGAATCCTGGCTTCGAATGCAGGTTTCCTATGACTTGTCGCAAGCGCAAAAAAAGCGCCGGCCGAAGATCGCGCCACTGAGACCAGCAGCGTAAGGTTTGGACGCTGATCTGTTCGACAGGATTCAATACGAAATCTTCTCCCCCGCCAACGCTGGTGTGCTAGCTGGTACGCGGCGATTGTTGGTCACTGCTTCGAAACCGCTAGCGAGTTTGATCAATGTGGGCTCGCTCCACGGCCGGCCCAGGATTTCCAAACCCACCGGCAAGCCATCGGGCGTGAATCCCATCGGTACGATGAACGCCGGCAGGCCGGTGTTGGGGCTGAGTTGGTTTGCGTTGTACTGACGTTCGGCATCACCACGTGGACCAATTTTGAGCGGGCCAGAAAGCTTGTGCGGAAAGATCAACGCATCCAACTCGTAGCGATCCATCAACGCAACCACTGCGTCGCGCAACTTGACCCGGCCTTCCAAGGTGGCGCGATACTCAGGGTCGCGATCCAGATTAATCAGTTTGGTCACTGCATCTTTATCGGTAGGACGGCCAGGCACGCCGGGATGATTCAGCAGTAACTCAGCCGCATTTTTATAAGGATAGTTCGGGCCTTGATGCGCCAGATATTGATTGATGGCATGTATGCGTTCGTAGCGGCTGGGCGAGCCATTCACTTGCAGGTAATTAACCAAATCGATATCCAGCGATACGGGCTCGAATACCTTCGCGCCGTTATCGCCGAATACTTTGATAGCCTTCTTAGCCATGTCGATAACGGCCGGGTCCACCGGTTTGAAATCCCACGCTTCTTTGAGCACGCCGACACGCGCGCCACGCAAGCCTTGTTTGTCGATGAAGCTGACATAGGGCTGCATGGGCATTTTGCCTAGGCTATTGGCGGTCCATAGGTCGGCGCTATCGAAGCCGGCAATGATGTCGAGCGTTACACACAGGTCGTAAACCGAGTGCGCCATGGGACCACCGCGTTCGCCGGTGATGTAGCTCCACATTTGTCCGGTGCGGCTAATCAGCCCAGAGGTTGTTGAAAGACCAAACAGATTGCTATCGCTGGTCGGCGTGCGAATGGAAAAACCTGTCTCGCTGCCCAAGCCAATAGTGCCGAAGTGCGCCGCCAAACCCGCACCCGTGCCAGCACTAGACCAACCCGGCGTGCGATCCAACGCAAACGGATTGAGTGACGAACCACCCAATGTGCTGCTGGCCATGATGTCCGGCTGCGCATACCAATCGCTTTGATTAACCTTGGCCAGAATAATCGCGCCGGCATCGCGCAGCTTCTTCACGATGGTGGCATCTTGCGCTGGGATCACACCCTTCAATGGTAAATAGCCACCAGTGGTAGGCATGTCCGCTGTATCGAATACATCTTTGACGATGACCGGAATGCCATGCACCGGGGAACGCGGCCCCTTTGCTTTGCGCTCTTTATCAAGTGCCTTCGCGGTTTCCAATGCTTTGGCGTTCAAGGCCAGCACGGCATTGATCTTTGGTCCCTTGTCGTCATAGGCATTAATGCGAGCGAGATATAGCTTCACCAATTGTTCGGAAGTTAGTGCTCCCTTATCGAAGGCAGCGTTGATGTCGGCAATACTGGCGGTGGTGAGATCGAAGCTGGCGGCTTGCGTGCTGGTTGCAAACGCTAACGCCAATGCAGCGCCGAATAGGCTACGACGCCATGACAAGTTCTTCAGGTGCGGCCTTGCGGAAACAACACTGGATTTCATGCTTCTCTCCTCATCGCTCATAACAACCACTTCGATAACGCCCCCACCCCGGCCCTCCCCCGCTGCGCAAGGGAGGGAGTTAGAGGCAGCGCCCCGATCCTTTTCCCTCCCCTGCACAGCGGGGAGGGTTGGATGATGGTGGCAAGCAGCGAGCCGCTAAGGCTCACCTTCCAACGGGCCAAAACCTGAGGGGGGCTTGCGATGTTTGGTAGCGGCTTCATAGGCCGAAGCAATCTTGAACAGGGTCGGTTCAGCAAAGGGCCTGCCGACAAAGTCGATACCTACCGGCACCACTGCGGGCACCGGGCCTACAAGCTTGGTGCCTGGCTGGCCGTTATCACCCTTGGGCGCTGAGGGATCGCGCTCACGGTCATACACTTCGGTAGTGAAACCCACCGGCACTGTAATCGCCGGGAAGCCTTGTCGTCCCAGCGAGCTCGATGTACCACGCGCGCGGCCGCTGCCAGCGCCGCCACCGGTGGGCGAGCCCAACATTTCCGGCGGCGTGTTGCTGGTGGGATAGGTCATCGCATCCAGCTTTAGTTCTTCCATGCACTGCATGATGGTGGTCTGCACCATGAAGCGATCGAGCATGCGTGCGCCCATATCGACATCCACTGGCTTCTCATCGCTAACGCGATCATCTTTGCGATCCGGATAATTTGGATCGTTGTGGAAGTTCGACTTGTTCAGCAAATCGGTATTGCTCTTGAGGTTGGCATCGCCACGCTGCGCCAGATACAAGTTAAGCGAGAATTTTCCCTCGCCCACCGCTTCACCACGCGGCAAACTGGCGAACGAGAAGTCCGCTGGAATCTTGTCGGGATTCATCACCAGGTCCACCAACGTAGCGACATGGTCGCCCTTGGGCTTGCCATCCTTGTCCACCGGAAACAGATCCGGATATTTTTTCATGAACAACTTGTTGCCGAGTTTCGGCGCGTACTTGCGTACGCATTGCGTCAGCAACCCGCCGCCATCGCCCGGATCGACAATCTCGGCGCCAAGTTTTTTCAGGTCTTCAATCGCCGCCTCGGTTAAGTCGATGGTTTGTTTGGAAGCATCACCCAGTGTCTTGCGATCCATGATTTCTCGCACTACGCCAATGCGCATTCCCTTCAAGCTCTTTTCTTTGGCGTAAGCGTAGTACGGCTCGGTGGGTTTGCGGCCAATACTGAACACCGTAAGTTCGTCCTGGGGATCATATCCAGCATACACATCCAGAACCTTGGCGGTGTCTTCGACATTGCGGCAAATCGGACCAACGCGAGTATTGATGCCGGATTGGATCATGCCGTGACGACTGATCAACTCCTGGGTGGGCGCGATGCCCACAGAATTGTTGGCTCGCGCCGGACCGCGCACCGATGAACCGGTTTCTTCAGCAATGGTACATGTCACCAGATTCGCCGCCACGGCCGATCCCGAACCGGAACTCGAATTACTCGGTGAACGTTCGGTGTCGTAGGGATTGCAAAACACGCCGCCGAAGGAACTGCGCGCGCCGCCATCGGCATATTCGGCGGCATTGGCTTTAGCAAGCACAATGGCGCCGGCTTCGCGCAGTCTTTTGATAAAGGTTGCGTCTTCGGATGGACGATCGTTGGCATACGGCGCATCGGCTCCCGAAGTGGAGCGCATATCAAAAGTGTCGTATTGATCTTTGAATGCCATCACTACGCCGTGCAATGGCCCGGCCAATTTGCCGGTTTTAGCGAACTCTGCATCCAGGGCCTCGGCAATCTCCAACGCATCGGGCATATTCGGATCGTTATCGACAGCATCGGTCATGCTGCGCGCTTTGCGATCATCGAAGCCCCATGACTTGCGCGTTTCAGGACGCAAGTTGAGCGTTTGCAGCGCATTGATCTGTCCAGCGTTCTTGATGGTGGTGGCCGCACCAAGCACACCCTCCGGCTGATTCACGCACGTGCCGTTGTAAGCTTTGATGCGCTTGAGATACAGCTCGACCAAACCCTTAGTGGTGATCTGCTTAGTGGCGATGGCGTTCTGAATGTCGGCAATCGTCGCTTCTTCCAAATGAAACTTGGTGGGAGCAGCAACTTCGGTGGCGGGCTGCTTGGCGCAACCTGAAAGTATTGTGGCGGCACCAAACAACGCAGCAATGGCTGCATTGACGCGTAAATTTTGTTTGCGGTTGGTCATAGCGATAACCTTCTGTTGCGTTGGCAACGAGTACTGTCTCGATTCACAATGCGCCCCCACCCCAACCCTCCCCCGCTACGCAGGGGAGGGAGTCAGAGCACTGTTTCTCTTGCTCCCTCCCCTGCGCCTCCGCGCGGGGGAGTCATTTCCGTTTCCCTCCCCTGCACAAGCGGGGGAGGGTTAGGGTGGGGGCAAGCAGCAAGCCGCTAAGGCTCACCCTTCAGCGGTCCAAACTCCGATGGTGGCTTGCGATGCTTGGTCGCGGCTTCATACGCGCCGGCGATCTTCAAAATCAGCGGCTCGTCGAAGGGCTTACCGACAAAGTCCACGGCTACCGGCAGCACGGCCTTGATTGGACCCACCATGCGAATGCGTCGGTTGTATTCGCTGCGTTCAGCGCCGCCACCGCCGCCGCCCGCGTTACCGAATTGTTCCACCGGAATCGGCTCGACTTTGGGATCGCGAATCCAGTCATACACTTCAGTAGTGAAACCAGCCGGAACCGTGATCACCGGGAAACCTTGTGCACCGAGGTAACTCCACACGCCGCTGCGACCATTGGCATTGGGGCCGCTAGGCGAGCCGAGTTTGGTCGGCGGCAAGTTAGAGGTGGGATACATCAACGCATCCAGTTTTTGTTCGGCCATGCATTGCATGATCATTTGCTGGATGGAGAAGCGTCGCAACATGCGGCCTGACATGTCGTATTGCATGTCCTTCTCGGAATTCTCGCGACCGCGCTTGGGCGTCGGAAAATTCGGTTCGTCGTAGTAGTTGGCCTTGGTGACTAGGTCCGCATTGCTCTTGATGTTGGCATCGCCACGTTCGCGCAGGTACAGATTCAACATGTACTTGGACTGACCTTCGGCATCGTTCTGGCCAAAGTCACGCAGTGTCATTTTTTCCGTTGGCAACAACGCCGGATTGAACTTCATATCCAGCAACTTGGTGATATGGTCGGTCGTCGGCTTGCCGTCTTTGTCTAGCGGAAACAGTTCGGGAAACCGTTTGGTAAATAGCTTGTTGTCGTCCTGCGGCGCGTACTTCTTCAAGCAACTGGTGAACAGATCGCCTTCCGGACCGGGATCGACCACGGTAGCGCCCAACTTTGCCAAGTCCGCAGCAGCGGCACTCACCAAGTCGATGGTTTGTTCGTCTTCCTTGGTGAACAACTTCTTATTCATGTACTCGCGCACTACGCCAACACGAATGCCATCCAGGCGCGTGGCTTTGGTGAAGCTCTCATAAGATTCTTTCGGCATGCGACCGATATTGAAAACGGTCAACTCATCCTTGGGATCGTAACCGGCGATCACATCCAGCACCTTCGCCGCATCTTGCACGGTGCGACAGATGGGACCGACGCGCGTGTTGATACCAATTTGTACCATGCCATCGCGACTCACCAATTCTTCGGTGGCGGCAATGCCCACTGCGCTAGCGGCGCTTGCGGGACCACGAATCGAGGAGCCCGATTCCTCAGCGATAGCGCAAGTCACCAAGTTGGCGCCCACCGACGAACCCGAACCAGAACTGGAACCGCGCGGAATTCTTTCGGTGTCGTAAGGATTACAGAAGGTGCCGCCGTACGAACTGCGTGGCGTAGCAGAGGCGTACTCACCCAAGTTCGACTTGGCCAAAATAATCGCGCCTGCCGCACGCAGGCGTTCGACGAAGGTGGAATCATCTGGTGGCCGGTCGTTGGCATAAAATGCATCGGCGCCCGAGGTAGTGCGCATATCGAAGGTGTCGTACTGATCCTTGATCGACATCACCACGCCATGTAACGGCCCCGCCAACTTGCCGGTCTTGGCGAACTCCGCGTCCTGTGCAGCAGCGATCTCCAATGCATCTGGCATTTTCGGATCGCTATCCACTTTGTCGGTGAGGCTGCGTGCCTTACGCGCATCGAAGCCCCACTTCTTCAGCGACGCTGGGCGCAGGTTCAACGTGACCAGCGCATTGATCTGTCCAGCTTTTGGAATGGTGGTGATCGGACCGAGAAAACCCTGCGGTTGATTCACGCAAGTGCCGTTGTAAGCCTTGATGCGCTTCAGATACAGGTCGACCAGTTGCGTGGTGGTGAGCTGCTTGGCTTTGATGGCGTTTTGAATATCGGTGATGGTCGCTTCTTCAAGATGAAACTTATCGGCGGCGACTGCTTGAGTTGGCACGGTGGCGGCGCATGCCAGTAGCACCCCCGCTGCAACTTTGCTGGTATGAGTCAGTAAGTTGTGAATCCGGTGGCGTGTAGTGTTCATCATTATTTCGAGTTCTCGTTATAAACAAATGCTCTTGCGACGAATGCGCTACTTAGTTGCGGGCTTATACCAGTAGGTGTTCTTCACATCCTTGAACAGTTTCTTCGGAATCATCGAATGGATGCCCTTGGTCTGATCGACGATTTGCGTGATATGAAAATCCACGCCGATGCTCATCAAGGGCAATGCTTTGTCGCTGCCACTCCAACCGGTAATGTCGTTGATGTATGACACCGTCTCGTCCACCGCCTGTTGCATGGCGGGTTCCAAATCGGGATCCAGGCCATAGGCGATGTAGTGCGTGGGGGTTTCGGCACGCGGCATCTTCAAGGTCTTGCCCTTGTGCAGAATGAATTGCAGTGTCACGGTGTTGGCAGTTTCGATGGCCGAGCCGGTGATCTCACCATCGCCTTGCGCGGCATGCGCGTCGCCGGTGAAGAAACGCGCACCGGGCGCAAACACCGGCATATATAAAGTCGTGCCCGCCACCAATGCGGCGCTATCCAGATTGCCGGCGAAGCGTCCGGGCGGACCGCTGCGGCGATTGGGACCATCTTCTTCGGGCGGCTGCACCGCCATCACACCCATGAATGGACCGAGTGGCACTTCGATCCCGTTGGCAAACACACCGACATTGCGTTTGAGATCAAGAATCGTCACATGCGAGGGCGGCTTAGGTTCGTCCGCACCCCGCAGGCTGCGGCCGGGACCGGCACCGGTAGTGCCATACGGAATTCGCGGCACCACCGAGAGAATGCGCACTTCCAATGAATCGCCCGGCATCGCGCCTTCAACATTAATCGGACCAATCAACAAATGGCCGCTGGTGATATCCGCATAACGCAGGGCCTTATCCCACACCGCCATGGTTTCTTTCAGTGCGGGGTTATCAGCGGTTGTAGGAACGTTGTTTGTCTTGAGCCATTGGTTCGGATCGGTTTGCGTGCTGCGCCATGCCGCACCACCACCGGTATCGATCTTTACCGTCTGCCCAGATTTGACGGTGAGAATGGCAGCCTTCTGTGCCGGATAGTTGCCCACCGCCGAGTTCTCAGGGGTCAGGCGTACGTGGTGATCAAAAGCTGGTGTAGCACCAATGGCCAACGACGTGGCCATCGAACTCAACAGCAACCCACCTAGCAATGACGATTTCGTCAGACGAACGCGACCGGTTTCCCGTTTGAGAACCGGCAAACAAAAAGTAAGCATGCTGCTGCCTGCGCCTAGCCGATGAGTGCAGGATCAGACGCGCTGCTTGGGGGTGACCCCACCTTGAGCCGCAGAGAGCTTCTGCTAATGAAGGTCTGATTAACTGCACTTAGGACGCTTCGACTCCGCTCAGCGACCGGAAAACTGTGCAACTTTCCGGTCATCGAGCGGAGTCGAGATGTCTTGACAGGGGTAAATCAGATCTTCCCTCGAACAGCTCAGTGTGGGTAAGAAATCCGATAAATCTGATTCGCCGCATCATCACTCACCAGCAACGAGCCGTCTTTCATGAGGGCGGTGGCCACTGGCCTTCCCCAGACGTTGCCGTCATCAACAATGAAGCCAGTCATAAAATCTTGGTACTCGCCGCTGGGCACGCCGTTCTTCATCCGCACCCGCACTAATTTGTAGCCCGTGCGAAAGCTGCGATTCCATGAGCCGTGGAACGCCACGATGGCGTCGCCCACGTAGTCGGCGGGGAATGCCGCACTGCCGGATGTTGCGTTATAGAAAGAGAGATGCAGCGCCGCCGAATGTGCCTGGAATAACACATCGGGCACTGTCACCTTGCCAAGCAGATCAGGACGATCGCCCTTTAAGCGTGGATCTTCCTGGTTACCCAGGTAGTACCACGGCCAACCATAAAAGCCACCCTGCTTAACACGCGTCGAATAATCCGGCACAAGATCATCGCCCAACAAGTCGCGCTCATTGGTCGTACACCACAGATCCTGAGTCTTGGGTTCAATGGCAAGACTGACGCAGTTGCGTATGCCACTTGCGAACGTCTTA
>JANMSB010000082.1:0-1912 GCA_031388915.1 Pseudomonadota bacterium
CACTTCATTGTTCAGGGTATCCGCGCTGGTGTTCGGCTTTGCGTTCCTATACATCCCGATTCTGTCTTTGGTGGTGTATTCGTTTAATAAGTCGCGGCTGGTTACGGTGTGGGGCGGCTTTTCCACGCAGTGGTACGGCAAGCTGCTGGAAAACGATCAGATACTGGAAGCGGCTTGGTTGTCGCTACGCGTGGCAGCGATCAATGCCACAGGTGCAACAATTCTCGGCACGTTCGCGGGATTGGCGCTGGCGCGTTTTGGTCAGTTCAAGGGCCGCACGCTGTTGTCCGGCATGACCACCGCACCACTGGTGATGCCTGAGGTGATCACAGGATTATCTCTGTTGTTGTTATTTGTGTCGGTTGATCAGGTATTGGAGCGGTTCTTTGGCTGGCAGGTCGGGCGTGGTGTCACCACCATTACCATTGCCCATATCACCTTGACGCTGGCGTATGTGACGGTGATCGTGCAATCGCGTTTGGCGACGCTGGATGGCTCGCTGGAAGAAGCTGCCATGGATTTAGGCGCGCGGCCCGCCAAGGTGTTCATGCTGGTCACGCTGCCGATCATCGCGCCGGCGTTGATCTCGGGCTGGTTGCTGGCGTTCACCATTTCGCTGGATGACTTGGTCATTGCCAGTTTTGTGTCTGGCCCGGGTTCCAGCACCCTGCCCATGGTGATTTTTTCGAAAGTCCGCTTGGGCGTGAGTCCGGACATCAATGCCCTGGCAACCATCATGGTCGGGTTGGTCAGTGTGGGCGTGGTGATCGCCGGTTATGTGATGCTCAAGCGGGAGCGTAACCGTCAGCGCGATATACAAATGGCGCTGAGTACCGGCCAGGCTTAGGGGCGTCTGATTTACTCCCCATCTGGCGTTTCGACTGAAGGGAGAAATCTTGCAATTGCTTTATTCTCTTAACGGAAAGACGGGTTTCTCGCTTTGCTCGAAATGACAAGATATTCAGACTTCTCTCAGGGTTTTCTTAGAATCCATAACAACCTGATTCACGCGCCACCCTAGGCGCGTTACCCTGCTAAAGCATTACAACACTAGGGGCCAGGAAGAATGTGGCAACGATTCAAACGCTGGTTGCAATCCGAGTGGCCCCGGTGGTGGCCGTATGTGTTTGCCATTGCGATCACCGAGATGGTGTTCTGCCTGTTTATTGAACAGAGTGCGGCTCGGTATGTCCCGGTGGGCTTGGGGTTGCTGTTTGCCGTGGTGCTCAGTGCTTATGTGGGCGGTTTTTGGCCAGGCTTATTGAGCACCTTGATCATTGCGGCGCCGCTGAAATTTATATTTGACAGGCAGGCGATTTCGGTACCCGGAATCCCTCTCGGCCCTCCCAGCCTGCTGTTTTGGTTTCCCATTGTGTTTGGGCTCATGGGGGCCATGATCAGCGCCTTTTTCGAAGCGCTGCATCGTTCACGCCGCGCCAGTAATGCAGCGCGCAGCGAAGTGACCGCGATCCTGGCCAATATCAGTGAGGCCATCGTGACCACGGATGCGCTCGGCCGGATTCAGTATGTGAATCGGGCAGCGACGTTGCTGTTACGGCGCGACCTGCCGGACATCGTGGGTCAACCCTTTGAGTCGGTCGTGAAAATTTTCGATACGACCGATACGGCGCACGCCGTGCCGCTAGTCGAGCAGGTGCGCAGCAGCGGTCACACCGTGCATCTCGGCAATCATCAAGTATTGGTGCAGGACGATGGTACGCACTTGGCAATTGAGGCGACTGCCGCACCGGTGCGTGATTTGGGCGGGCAACTGGTATCGGTAGTGATGACGCTGCGCGAGTGCACTGAGCAGCGCCAGGTTGAAACCATGCTGCGCGAACGATTGGCGCTGCAGTCACGCTTCGAGCGTATTGCCGCGGTGGTGCCAGGCGCCATCTACGAATATCGGATG
>JANMSB010000098.1:0-4821 GCA_031388915.1 Pseudomonadota bacterium
CATGGTGTACAACGAAGCCGCTGATCGCCGCTCGTGGCATTTGCTGATTCAGTTTTTGGAGGAAGTGTTACGGTAGGAAGCGCTGCAGAATGCCTGAACTATGCAACACGGCGTCGCCAGAACCGCTGGAACAAGAGTTCCGCGACGATGCAGATTGATAGCCCGATAAGCCAGCCGAGAATCATGCCCCAAGGCTGAGGCATGAACTGCAGCGCCTCGATTGGCCCAAAAAACGGAAATGCGATGCCGCACCAAATGAGCAATAACAAATTGGCGATACTACCGACACTACCGTCGTCGTAACCAGCCCCGACTGAGCCAAGCAACAAAATTCCAACGATAGCAATGTTGCAATATGCGGCGTAGGACAGAAAGGGAAGCTTTCGAACCATTTTGAACATAGCTTTGCGGCTTAACTTGTTTTCGCGTGTGCCGGTAAGTCAGAGGCTACTCAGATCTTCACCCGTGGCGGCGGTGGATTCTGCAACGCCACCAACACCGCTGTCGTATCGGGACGCACGCCGCGCCACAGAAAAAACGACTCAGCGGCTTGTTCGACCAACATGCCCCAGCCTTGTACGGCATAGGCTGCACCGAGTCGTTTGGCCCAGTGAGTGAACGCGGTGTCGTCCTTGCCGTAGGCCATGTCGTAACACAGGGTGTGTTTACCGACGACCGCGCCGGGTATCTCGGGCATATCACCTTGCAAGCTGGCCGAAGTGGCGTTGATGACCAAATCGAACGCTGTGCCATCCAGGTCGGTGAAGCTGGTGCTGCTCAGGTCGCCGAGACTCTGAAATTCCTTCGCCAATTGCGTTGCGCGTTCGACATTGCGGTTGGCAATGACCAACTCAGTGGGGTGTTGCTGTAACAGCGGCGCCAATACGCCGCGCGCTGCACCACCCGCGCCGAGTAACAGCACGCGCTTGTTTTTAATTTCGTACTTCAAGTTGATATTCAAATCGTTGAGCAGGCCTACACCATCGGTGTTGTCGCCCATTAATGCGCCATCTTGTGCGATCAAAATGGTATTCACGGCACTGGCAAATTCGGCGCGTGGCGTGCGGTACTTGACCAGTTGTGCGGCGGCTTGTTTATGCGGCACGGTGATGTTCAAGCCCTTGCCGCCTTCGGCAAAAAAATGCTGCACGGTGTCGCTCAAGTGTTCCGGTGGTGTTTCCAGCAGTTGATAGCTGATGGCTTGCCCGCTTTGCTTGGCAAACATCGCATGAATAAATGGCGAGCGGCTGTGCTTCACCGGGTAACCCACCACCGCATAACGATCCACTGTTGCAGTCATGATTGTTCTCGCAACCAATACGCGGCGCGTTTGGCGAAGTAGGTCAGAATGCCGTCCGCACCGGCGCGACGGATTGAAATTAAGGATTCCAGTGCCGCAGCGCGTTCGTCGAGCCAGCCGTTCTGTGCGGCGGCCATCAACATGGCGTATTCACCGCTGACTTGATACGCATAGGTGGGCACGCCGAATTGTTGTTTCACGCGCCGCAGGATATCCAGGTAGGGCAGCGCCGGTTTCACCATCACCATGTCGGCGCCTTCCTGCAAATCCAGCGCAACCTCACGCAGCGCTTCATCGCTGTTGGCTGGGTCCATTTGATAACTGTACTTGTTGCCCTTGCCGAGATTGGCGGCGGAACCGACAGCATCTCTGAATGGACCGTAGTAACTCGAGGCGTACTTGGCGGAATACGCCAGGATGCGCGTGTGCATGTGGCCAGCCGATTCGAACGCTTCGCGAATCGCGCCAATGCGGCCGTCCATCATGTCGCTGGGCGCAACGATGTCGGCGCCGGCTTCGGCATGCGACAGTGCCTGCTTAACCAACGCAGTGACGGTTTCATCGTTGAGCACGTAGCCGGAAGCATCGATCAACCCATCCTGACCATGCGAAGTGAAGGGGTCCAGTGCGACATCGGTGATCACGCCCAATTCGGGCACGGCTTTCTTTAGCGCGCGCACCGCCCGCTGCGCCAGACCTTGATCGTCCCAAGCGGCGCGACCGTCGTCGCTCTTGGCATTTGCTGCGGTAACGGGAAACAGGGCAATGGCCGGAATGCCCAGTGGCAGTAATTCTTCGGCTTCGCGCAGCAGCTCATCGATGCTCAGGCGTTCTACGCCGGGCATGGAGGCCACGGCCTGACGCGATTGTTTGCCGTCGATCACAAACACCGGCCAAATGAAATTGGCGGGCGTTAGCGTGGTTTCACGCATCATGCGCCGCGAGAAATCGTCGCGCCGCATGCGGCGCATCCGTGTCAGGGGAAAGTTGCCAAGCGCATCGTCTTGCATGGTGGCTGTCTTGAATAGTTATGACGTACAGCGATCATAGGCCGTCCTTATACCCGAATCATCTGGGATGAGGAAACGACCGGGTCACTCTCTGGCCAACCACTCCACCCGCAGGCTGCCTTGCGCGTCTGGCGCCAACAGCGGCAGCAACTCGGCATAAGCCGTGCGCAGAGCGCTATCCAGTTGCCAGGGTGGATTCAAGATCAACATGCCGGAACCATTTAAGCCCAGCGGCGTATCGGCCGGCCGCACCAGCAGCTCAGCCAGTAGCAGCTTGCGCAGACCACTGCGTTTCAGCGCGGCATAAAAGGGATTGACCAAGCCGCCGGATTTCAGTGGATACCATAAGCAAAAGATACCGGTAGGCCAGCGCTGCGCGGCGCCAAGTAGTGCTTGTTCCAACTGTTTGAACTCGTCTGGTTCTTCGAAGGGTGCGTCAACCAGCACCAGGCCACGCTTTTCCTTGGGTGGCAGGTAAGCGCTCAAAGCGTGATAACCATCGCCGTCGTCGACGGTGGTATGGCCGATATGGTGCTGTGGCTGGCGCAATAGCTTGCGCAAGTGCAGACATTCCTCGGCTTGTTTTTCGACGAACACGCGTCGATCAGTATCGCGCAATACATGCGCCGCAATGAGTGGCGAGCCGGGATAACTATGCAAATGTCCCGCGCCTTGCTGCGCCTTGTGAATGACTTCCACATAGCGTTTGAGCAGCGGTGAAGAAAACTGTGCAGCAAAGAGACGGCCGATACCGGTTTGCCATTCGTTGCTGCGTTCCGCTTCGTTACCGCGCAAAGCGTATTCGCCACGTCCAGCATGCGTATCCAGGTAGAACAGCGGCTTGGGTTTTTGCAGCAGGTAATCAAGCACAGCCAGCAAGGTGACATGCTTATGCACATCGGCAAAATTTCCGGCATGAAAGGCGTGGCGGTAATTCACGAGCGTCCGAGATTAGGAATTGGGGCGCTAGTGTAAGCGGTGCGTGGGTGTTGGGTTTCAATCATGTAGGGGCAGACCTAGGTGTCAGCCCGTCTTGTTCGTTCCATGAGAACGGGCGGACACGCAGGTCCGCCCCTACGGCAGTTCAACCCAATTCCGTCAACCAATCGCGCGGCTTGAGGTACTCGCTCAATTTGGCTTCGGCTGAGCCGGGTTCCGGTTGGTAGTCGTATTCCCAGCGCACCAGCGGTGGCATGGACATGAGAATGGATTCTATGCGGCCATTGGACTGCAAGCCGAACAACGTGCCGCGGTCGTGTACCAAGTTGAATTCCACATAGCGGCCGCGACGGTATAACTGGAATTGCCGCTCGCGTTCGCCATAAGTCATGCTTTTGCGGCGCTCCACGATTGGCAGGTAAGCCTTCAGGAAGTGATCGCCGACGCTCTGTTGAAAATCAAAGCAGCGCTCGAAACCCCATTGATTCAGGTCATCGAAGAACAGGCCGCCGACACCACGAGTTTCATGGCGATGCTTGAGATAGAAATACTGGTCGCACTCGGCTTTGTACTTGGCGTACACATCGGCGCCGAAGGGATCGCAGGCTTGCTTGGCCATGCGATGCCAGTGCAGCACATCTTCATCAAAGGGATAAAACGGCGTCAGGTCGAATCCGCCGCCGAACCACCATGCCGGGGCCATGCCGGGTTTTTCAGCGATGAAAAAGCGCACATTGGCGTGACTGGTGGGGATGTAGGGATTGTGTGGATGCAACACCAGCGAAATGCCAGTGGCGGTCCAACGCGCGCCCACCAGGTCGGGGCGCGACGCGGTCGCGGCGGGTGGCAACTGCTTGCCCACGACATGCGAGAAGTTGATGCCGGCTTGCTCGAAGATTTTCCCCTGTCGGAATACACGACTTTCGCCACCGCCGCCTTCGGGGCGGGTCCAGGTGTCGCGGACTTGTCCGTTGCTGGAACCGCCATCGATCTGTTCGATGGCGTCGGTAATCTGGTCGTGCAACTTGCGCAGATACGCAATCACGACAGGGGTGTCGGGAACGTTGCCCATGATGGTCTCGATGAAAGCTGGCCTGGACGATTAACCCGTCATTTCGAATGCAGTGAGAAATCTTGCTTCGTTTGGATAGGGCTTATCAAGCGCTTGCAAGATTTCTCCCGGCGTTTATCCCGAGCAAAGTCGAGGGGGCCGAAATGACAGTATTGAAGAGATCAGCGCGCTGCTAAGCCTTACTTTTAGCCGTTTTCGCACTCGCTGACTTTTTCGCGGCTTTTTTGGCCGGTGTTTTGGCAGGAGCCTTAGTGGCTGGGCTCTTGGCTGGCGCAGGCGTTTCTTTGGCGGCGGTCTTCGCCGCCGGCCGGCCAAACGCGCCGCGCTTGGGTCGCACGGGCGCAGCGGCGATCAGCTCGCGGCACTCTTCGCGCGTCAGAGATTTGGGGTCGCGATCCTTGGGGATTTTGGCGTTCTTCACCTTATCGGTGATGTAAGGACCATAGCGGCCGTTGAGCACCTGAATGCCATCTTCGGGGAAATCGAGGATCAACCGGTTG
>JANMSB010000105.1:0-13928 GCA_031388915.1 Pseudomonadota bacterium
AGAATGAGCTGCATAAATTCCAGTGGATGATTGAGGAGTTTCGGGTTTCGTTGTTTGCGCAAGAGCTGAAAACCGCCGTACCGGTTTCAGCCAAGCGGTTGAGCGAGCAACTTGAGCTTGCACAAAAAGAAGCTGCCTAACTGGTTGGTCTGCATCGTCAGCGCTCGTGCTAGCATGGGTATATGAGCACGCCATCCAAACCAAGCCAGTGGCAACCCGATAGCTGGCAACATTTCCCGGCCCAGCAGCAGCCTGTTTACCGCGATGCGGCGGCACTTAAACACGTAGTCACTGAGCTGTCGGCCCTACCACCGATTGTTGTTTCTTGGGAAATTGAAGCACTGAAGCAGCAGATTGCTGCTGCCCAGCGCGGCGAGCGTTTTGTCTTGCAGGGCGGTGATTGCGCTGAGGTATTTTCAGAGTGCGACTCCGACTTGATCGCCAAGAAGCTGAAAATCCTGCTGCAAATGAGTCTGGTGCTGGTGCATGGTTTGAAAAAACCCATCGTGCGCATCGGTCGTATGGCGGGCCAATATGCCAAGCCACGCTCTGCAGACACTGAAACCAGGGATGGCGTAACGTTGCCGAGCTATCGCGGTGACATCGTCAATCGTCCCGCCTTCACCGCACAAGATCGCGAGCCCGATCCGCAATTATTGCTGCGCGGGTACGAGCGTGCTGCCTTAACGCTGAACTTCGTACGTGCCCTGATCGATGGCGGTTTTGCCGATCTGCATCACCCCGAGTATTGGGATTTGGATTTCGTGCGTCACTCGCCGCTGCGTGAACGCTACGAACGCATCGTCAATTCCATTTCTGATGCGCTGGATTTTTTCGAAGCCATGCGCGACAAAACGGTGGAAGAGTCCGACCGCGTGAATTTCTACGCCAGCCACGAAGCGTTGCATCTGCATTACGAGCAAGCCCAATCGCGTTTTATCAAGCGTCAACAACGCTGGTACAACGAATCCACGCACATGCCATGGATCGGTATGCGCACTGCGGCGCTGGATGGCGCACATGTCGAATACTGTCGTGGCATTGCCAATCCCCTCGGTATCAAAGTCGGACCGGCCATGACGGCCGAGTGGGTGCAGGGCTTGATCACCACACTCAATCCCAACAATGAACCAGGGCGCATCACCTTGATTCATCGCATGGGCGCAAACCAAATTGGTCAGCACCTACCGGGCTTGATCAAAGCAGTACGCGCCACCGGCAGCCCGGTGTTGTGGATCTGCGATCCCATGCATGGCAACACCGAAACCGCCAGCAATGGACTCAAGACTCGCCGCTTTGAAAACATCGTCTCGGAAGTGGAAGCCGCGTTCCGTATTCATCGCGAAGCAGGTTCGTGGCTCGGCGGTGTGCACTTTGAATTAACCGGCGACGATGTTACCGAATGCACCGGCGGCGCGCGCGGCCTCACCGATACCGATTTAGAACGTGCTTACAAATCGACCGTCGATCCGCGTTTGAACTATGAGCAGGCGTTGGAACTGGCGATGCGGATTGCGGATTTGCATCGGCAGGTGGGGTAGAGAAAAAAGTTGCGGACTTCAGCAGTCTTTTAAGCTACCTGCGCATGTAGCCGCACACCTAGCGCATGCGCAACCTTCAGCACAGTGGCAAAACTCGGATTGCCATTTTCACTGAGCGCTTTATATAGGCTCTCGCGACTTAGGCCCGCATCACGTGCTACCTGCGTCATGCCGCGGGCGCGGGCGATATCGCCCAGCGCGCGCGCAATTCCGGCGGCATCTTCTGGTGCTTCTTCTAACCAGGCGTTGAGATAGGCGGCCATTTCTTCCGGTGTGCGCAGTTGTTCTGCTACGTCGTACGCAACTGTTAGGGTCTTGGCCTTGCGTTTGATAGCGCGTTTGGCGGGGGTCTTGGTTTTACGTTTGAGCATTGCAACGCTCCTAAAGATTTTTAGCCAAAGCAATAGCGGTTTTGATGTCGCGAGCTTGGGTGGATTTGTCGCCACCGGCTAGTAGCACGATCAATACGCCACGGTGCTCGGTGTAATACACCCGGTAGCCGGGACCGACGTCGATCTTTAGTTCGCATACGCCGTTGGTCAGCATTCGGTGCTGACCTGGATTGCCATGCACTAGGCGATCAACTCTTACCTGGATGCGGGCACGGACCACCCGGTCTTTCAGTGAGTCAATCCATTCTCTATAGACCAGCGTGGTTTCGACGCGCATGGCTGGACTGTAGCGTATAGGCTACAGATGTCAAGCTCACGGGGAGCTAGGTGCGTCTCGAGGAGACGAATTTGCGTAGTTCGTCTTGGTCAACCTCACGCCACTCCCCCGGCTGCAAACTTTCAATAGACCACGGCCCCACCGACCAGCGGATTAAACGCAAGGTCGGGTGGCCTACGGCTGCCGTCATGCGGCGTACTTGGCGATTGCGGCCTTCTTTAATAGTGAGCTTCAGCCACGCGGTGGGGATTTGCTTGCGGAAGCGGATGGGCGGCGTGCGTGGCCATAGCCAAGCGGGCTCGTCGAGCAATTCGGCTTCTGCAGGGAGGGTGGGGCCATCGCTGAGCAACACGCCTTGGCGAAGTTGTTGCAAGGCTTCGGGCTCGGGAATGTTTTCGATTTGCACGAAGTAAGTCTTGGCTACTTTCCACTTGGGGTTGCTGAGTTGTGCTTGCAGGGGACCGTGGTCGGTCAGCAGCAGCAGGCCTTCGCTGTCGTAGTCCAGTCGGCCTGCGGGATGAAAGCCCGGCGCACTGACGTAATCGACCAGCGAGGCGCGGCCATCGTCGGTTTTGAATTTGGTCAGGACCTGGAAAGGCTTGTTGAGCAGTAGCAGGCGCATGCAAGTTGACGGTGAGCAGTGGAAAGTTGCGGAGAGTGCCACAGGTAGGCATTGGGTTGTTATGCTTGTGACATGTCAACACAGTCTGCCATTGAGTCATTCGATCCTATTTGTACTCGCTGTCCGCGTCTGACCTCTTTCTTGACAGAGGGAAAACGCGAATACCCTGACTATCACTGTGCGCCAGTCGCGCCATTCGGCGATGCTAACGCACGCTTGATTATTGTGGGACTCGCACCAGGATTTCATGGCGCAAACGCCAGTGGTCGCCCGTTTACTGGGGACTATGCCGGTATCTTGTTGTACGACACCTTGCATCGTTATGGCTTCTCCACCGCGCCCACCTCGGTGTCGCGTGATGACGGTTTGCAGCTTAAGAATGTGCGCATTACCAACGCCGTGAAGTGCGTGCCGCCGGAGAACAAGCCACTACCGGCCGAGATCAAGCAGTGCAGCGCGTTCATCAATGCCGAGTTAGCGGCACTATCAACCAAATCAGTGTTACTGGCCCTGGGTACGATTGCGCATACCGCCGTGCTGCGCAGCTTTGGGTTGCGCCTTGCTGACTACAAATTTTGCCATGGTGCTGAGTATGTCTTGCCCAACGGCCATGTGTTGCTGGATAGCTATCATTGCAGCCGCTACAACACCAATACGCGGCGCTTGACCGAAGACATGTTTCACCAGGTGTTTGCGCGGGCGCAGGCACTACTGCGGGAGCTGCCGTCAATAGCCAGTCACACTACAGCCCCTCGTAGGGGCGGTTCGTGAACCGCCCTTTGCAAGGTCGAAACAGAGGGCGGCTCATGGGTCAACCACTTCCTTCGGTCGCGAGCCGCCCCTACGCAAGGTTATGACTGGATTTGATTCCAAATCGTTTCTTGCCACCTTGACCTCGCAGCCCGGCGTGTATCGCATGCTCGATGCCGAGGGCAAGATTATTTATGTGGGCAAGGCGCGCAATCTTAAAAAGCGCGTCGCCAGTTATTTTTCCGCCAAACCGCAGACGGCCAAAACCATGGCGATGGTGGCGCAGATTCACGCCATGGAAGTGACGGTGACGGCGTCGGAGATCGATGCGTTGCTGTTGGAGTGTAATCTCATCAAGCAGCAGCGGCCGCGCTACAACGTGATGCTGCGTGATGACAAGAGTTTTCCCTACATTCATTTGTCTGCGCATACATTTCCGCGCCTGAGCTTTTATCGCGGTTCGCGCAAGTTGCCGGGCAAGTTATTTGGGCCCTATCCGAATGCCAATGCCGTACGCGAAACCTTGCTGGCCTTGCAAAAGCTGTTTCGAGTGCGGCCCTGCGAGGATAGTTTCTTTGCCAATCGCTCCCGGCCCTGTTTGCAGTTTCAAATCAAGCGTTGTTCTGCGCCTTGCGTCGGTGAAATTACCGCTGAAAGCTACGCACAAGATGTGGCCGATGCGGTGAAGGTGCTGGAAGGGCGCGATCAGGAATTAGTCGGCGAGCTAGCGCAGCGAATGGAACAGGCGGCAGCCCAGTTGGAATTTGAGCGCGCAGCGCGTTTGCGTGATCGCATCCAGTCCGTGAAAGGAATTCAGTCCGCGCAGACCATGAACAGTCGTGGCGATGGCGATTTCGATATCGTCGCCTGTGCGGAGCAGGCCGGCCAGTTCTGTGTGGCCATCGTGTTTGTGCGCGGCGGACGCAATTTAGGTAGTGCCACCTTTTTCCCACGCGCGGGTCTGGCGGAACGCGATGAGCTGCTGACCAGCTTCGTAACTCAGTACTACTTGAATCATGAAGCGCCGGGCGAAGTGATTGTCGATGCCGAGATTGAAGACCGCGAGCTGGTGGAAGCGTCGATGGCGCGATTTGCAAAACATGGCGTTAGCCTGCGTGGCAAGGTGCGCGGTCAACGCGCACGTTGGTTACAAATGGCGCGTAGCAATGCCGAGTTGGGGCTGCGTATGCGGCAAACCAGCGAGGCCAGTATGGCGGCGCAATTGCAGTCGTTGGCGACCGCGTTGGGTTTGCCGCAGCCACCCTACCGGTTGGAGTGTTTTGATATCAGTCACACCATGGGCGAAGCCACCGTCGCCTCCTGCGTGGTGTTCGGTCGGGAAGGGCCACTCAAGGCGGACTATCGGCGCTTCAATATCGAAGGCCTGACGCCGGGCGACGACTACGGCGCCTTGCGCCAAGCCATCACGCGCCGCTACGCGCGCATCAAACGCGGTGAAGTCGCCTTGCCGGAGGTGTTGTTCATCGATGGCGGCGTGAATCAACTGGCGGTGGCGCAGCAAGTGATCGATGAGTTGCAAATCACCGGTGTGTTGCTGGTGGGCGTGGCCAAGGGTGCGGACCGACGCCCCGGTCAGGAGCGACTGTTCTTGGCCGGTGTCGATGCGGCCACTATACTGCCCGCGGACTCCGCGGCTTTGCACTTGGTACAGCGTATTCGCGATGAAGCGCATCGGTTTGCCATTACCGGCCACCGGCAGCGGCGGGCCAAGGCGCGGCAGCAGTCGGTGTTGGAGACGATTGTCGGTCTGGGCCCACATAAACGCCGCGAGTTGTTGCGACAATTCGGCGGCATGCAGGGACTAAAACGCGCCGGTATTGTCGATATCGAACAAGTCAAAGGCATCGGCAGGCCGTTGGCGGAACTGATTTTTGCCAGCTTGCATCCGGATCAATAGTTGACGACCACTCACCAAAGCGAATCACGCGTGAAATTTCAGATCGCCAATGCCTTGACCTTTGCCCGCATCGTGATGATTCCGTTGGTGGTGTTGTGTTTTTATCTGCCTTACCACTGGGGTAAGTCGGCGGCGGCGATACTGTTCATTGCGGCGGCGGTGACCGATTCATTGGATGGCTACCTGGCGCGCCGATTGAATCAAATGTCGGCGTTGGGCGCTTTTTTGGACCCGGTGGCGGATAAGTTGATGGTGGCCATTGCGCTGATTCTGTTGGTGAGCGATGAGCCGATGTACCTACGTCCATTTCACTTCAATCCGCACATCCTGATCACCGTGACTGCTGCGATCATTGTGGGTCGTGAAATCACGGTGTCTGCTTTGCGCGAGTGGATGGCCGAGATGGGCGCGCGTGGCAAGGTGGCGGTTTCTTCTCTGGGCAAACTCAAAACTATTTTTCAGATGACCGGCTTATCGATGATGCTGTATCGGGATGATTTGCT
Source organism: Pseudomonadota bacterium (assembly GCA_031388915.1). Taxonomy (GTDB): domain Bacteria; phylum Pseudomonadota; class Gammaproteobacteria; order Steroidobacterales; family Steroidobacteraceae; genus CAILZL01. Next base: position 6,004 of record JANMSB010000105.1, read on the forward strand.
GGGCCTGCCGGTGCTGGAGTTGGGTGTGGCGTGCTTGGTGCTGGCGGCGGCGCTAACCCTCTGGTCGATGTTCGCTTATCTCGGTGCGGCATGGCCCGAATTGAAGAAATCGTCGTCCTAAATTTTGATGGAAAAAGTTCATATAAAGCGCTGCTTTAGTGTTGACACTGCAATATCAGCGCTTAGAATACGCGGCCTCTTAGGAATGCTGCGGGAATAGCTCAGTTGGTAGAGCGCAACCTTGCCAAGGTTGAGGTCGAGGGTTCGAGCCCCTTTTCCCGCTCCAATTTCTAGCAGCTCAAACCCCGGTCCAGCCGGGGTTTGGCGCTTATAAGGCACGACTTATAAGGCACGATAAGATAAGTAGTATTCGGTGGAAAATTATCGTGCGGCTGTTTGCTCGGGGCTAGGTGGCAGAGTGGTCATGCAGCGGCCTGCAAAGCCGTGTACGCCGGTTCGATTCCGACCCTAGCCTCCAACTTACAGCCGACATAATTACAGCTACGAATAAGGGCGGCCCAAACAAGGCCAGCATGGGGACCCTGGCGGATGTACCATCCGATCATTCATTGACATCCAATGCACTGGCGCACGGTGAGTCGATCATGAGCGAGCACGTCAATAAGACCGATGAGTTGGTTGTGGAAATGCCGGCAGGGCGTTCCGGCGTTGAAGATCCGGATTTATACATCGGTTATCTTATTACCGGCGTACGCACGCGCATGATGCAGGAGATGGATGCCTGTCTTACTCCACATGGGCTGACTGGCGCGCAGTTCATCATTCTGCGGCGCATTGCCGATGGTGTGGCGACTACCGCGGCGGAGTTGTGTCGTGTATTGGAATACGACACCGGCTCGATGACCCGCATGCTGGATCGTTTGGAAGAGAAGAATGTCATTGTTCGCGAGCGTTCGTCGGACGATCGTCGTGTCGTCAAGATTCAACTCACGCCACAAGGCACCGAGCAATATCCCAAGCTCCAAGAACAAGTGCGCCTGGCGTTGAAGCGTCGTTTTGCCCCTTTAAGCAGCGACGAGCTGGTGCAACTGCGCAGCATGTTGGAGCGGTTAATTAAGTCTTGATGCTCAGTGTTGCGACAACTGCTAGTTCCACAGACCGAGTGTCAGTAGCTGCAAGTTAATGTTGTTCGCATCCGCAGTGGGGCATTTCTTAGCGAATGTCTCCATGTCGCGTTTGCCCTGATCCACTACCGTTACCGACAATTCGCGGTCTGAGACCATGCTTGGCGAGAAACTGCCTAAGTAGGTAACGCGCCCGGCTGCAACTTTAAATGGCAATTTACCCAGTGACTTCTTAGCTGGGTTCACCTTTGTCCGCTCGTTCGGGCGGCCTTGTGTGAAGGACCATTTCCTGAATTCGTAGTCACCGGCCTTGAGCTTCAACACATATAAACGACCAAAGGTGTGGTCGAAATCGCTGGGAACCTTCTCGATTAACTGCTGCCGGGCAATCAGAATTTTTTCATCCCTAAAGGAACTGCGGCCCACAAGGTTGTAGTGAAACCAAATAGTGGTCGGGTCGGTGGCTGAGCCCGATGTGGGCGTTGAGGCGGATAGCACGACAAGCCCCGATGACGCTGGGTCGCTCAGGTCGCACGTAATATCATCGCGGCTAAGCAACGATCCACCCCAGGCGCTACCCAGCGACAGCAGGAGAAGCGCGGAAAATCTTAGAGTGAAAGCCATTAGTGTTTCCCAGCTAAACGCCAGTGAGTTGCGTTCTAAAATTTCGCTATTGTTGGCGATTACAGCGACGTTCTTGAACGTCTTTAGAGCCTGTTCACGATCTCGCTGAAGGGCGCATTGCAGCGTTAAAACGGCAAGAAAAATACTCACGTACTACGTGTACGCTGCGTTTTTTCTTGCCGTTTTGCCTTGCACTGCCTCCCTTGATCGAGATCGTGAACAGGCTCTTAGAAGCAGGCTTGGTGCCGGTGGAGGGAATCGAACCCACACTCTGTTGCCAAAATCGGATTTTGAGTCCGACGCGTCTACCAGTTCCGCCACACCGGCGGCATCAAGCTGTCTGCAGGGAATGGCTTGGCCAGCCCACAGGGGCGGCAAGTATAGGGATGTTCGCCGGAGCCGCAAATAGTTTTTTCGCCGCACAGGGATGTGCAAGTAGTGCGGGCGCCGGAGCACCGGACGTACAAGGATGTACTAATGGTACGGGCGCAGGATGCGCAGGAGTACCAGCGTGCTGGTCCGACTTACGCCTGATGCGTTTGAGTCGCCCCGCCATGCCTGCTACCGTGCGCGGCCCATGCGTCGTAGCGATTTTTCCTACTCACTTCCCCCCGAGCTGATTGCTCAGCACCCAGAGGCAGAGCGGTCGGCCAGCCGGCTGCTGCATATTGATGGCGCACAGGGCGCGTGGCTAGATCGGCAGTTTATTGACCTGCCGTCGCTGCTCAAGCCAAACGACTTACTGGTGTTCAACGACACGCGGGTGATTCCGGCGCGGGTGTTTGGCGTCAAGCCCACCGGCGGTCGGGTGGAAATCATGCTGGAGCGCATTCTTGAGGGCCGTCGTATCCTGGCGCATGTGAATGCCAGCAAGGCGTTACGCGCCGAAGCGCCGGTGTTATTACCGGGCGCCGTCACGGCGACGTTTGTTGGCCGGCATGACGATCTGTTCGAACTGGAATTGAGCGCCGATCCGCTGACATTTTTTTTGGAGCATGGCGCGCTGCCGTTACCTCCTTATATTGAGCGTAGTGCCGAAGCCGAAGACACGGAGCGCTATCAGACGGTGTACTCCCGGCAACTGGGGGCGGTGGCTGCACCCACCGCCGGGTTGCACTTTGACGAAGTCATGCTCAAGCGGGTGGCCGATATGGGGGTGCGTTCGGCATTTGTCACGCTGCACGTAGGCGCGGGAACATTCCAGCCCTTGCGGGTGGATGATCTGGATCAACACCGTATGCACGAGGAAGTGGTGCAGGTATCTGCAGAAGTGTGTGCTGCGGTGGCCGAGACGCGCGCTCGGGGTGGGCGCGTGGTGGCGGTGGGCACGACGGTAGTGCGCAGTTTGGAAACGGCTGCCGCTGGCGGTGAATTAACACCGTGCTTTACCGAGACGCGCCTGTTTATTCGTCCCGGCTATCGATTCAAAGTGGTGGATGCATTGCTTACGAACTTCCACCTGCCCGAGTCCACCTTGTTGATGTTGGTGTGCGCCTTCGGCGGCTATGAGACGATGATGGCGGCGTATCGCCATGCCGTAGCGGCGCGTTATCGGTTCTTCAGTTATGGTGATGCGATGTTTATCCAGCCGAAGGTTGGTCATGTTTATTGAGCCGGCTGCATGAAATTTGAATTGATCGCCACCGATGGCCGTGCCCGCCGTGCGCGCTTGAACTTTCCGCGCGGTGTGGTGGAAACGCCGGCATTCATGCCGGTGGGCACCTATGGCACGGTCAAGGCCATGACGCCGGAGGAACTGGAGTCCATTGGCGCGCACATCGTGCTCGGCAACACGTTTCACTTGATGTTGCGACCGGGCATGGACGTGATCAAGGCGCATGGTGGCTTGCATGGCTTCATGCACTGGGACAAACCCATCCTGACCGACTCGGGTGGTTTTCAGGTATTTAGTCTCAAAGAGTTGCGCAAGATCACCGAGCAGGGCGTGAAGTTCCGTTCGCCGGTGAATGGCGATCTGGTGGAGTTGACGCCCGAGCGTTCCATGCAGGTGCAATACGACCTGGATGCCGACATCGTGATGATCTTTGACGAATGCACGCCGTATCCAGCCACTGAAGACGAAGCGCGCAAGTCGATGGAGTTATCGCTGCGCTGGGCACGGCGTAGTCGCGATGAGTTTGATCGCTTGAACGGCCACACCGATGGCAAGAAAGACAACGCCCATGCGTTGTTTGCCATCGTACAAGGCGGTATGTACATGCCGTTGCGCCAAGCCTCGCTCGACGGGTTGTCGGACATTGGCTTTGACGGCTACGCCATCGGTGGCTTGGCGGTGGGTGAGCCTAAAGCCGAACGCGAACGAGTGCTGGAAGCGTTAGAACCGTTCATGCCCAAGGATCGACCGCGCTACTTGATGGGCGTGGGCACGCCGGAAGACATCGTCGAAGCCGTGCGTCGTGGTGTGGACATGTTCGATTGCGTCATGCCGACGCGCAATGCGCGCAATGGGCATTTGTTTACCACCTTTGGCGTGGTGCGAATTCGCAATGCCGCCTACGAAAAAGATACCCGTCCCATAGATGAAACATGCGGCTGCTACACTTGCCGCAACTATTCACGTGCTTATCTCAAGCATCTGGATCGCTGTACCGAAATCCTGGGCGCGCGCCTGGCCACCATTCACAACCTGTACTACTACCAGCAACTGATGAGCGAGCTGCGTTTAGCGATTGCCGAGCATCGGCTGGAAGCCTATGCCGTCGAGTTCTATCGCAAGCGCAGTGGCTCACAGGCACCTGCAGAGGAACTTGCCCATGATGGCTGATTTACCGGCTGCGCCGTGGTTTCGGCGCATCATCGTCGCTGCGGTAATGATCGGCATTCTGCTGCTCACTTACATGGTGTTGAAGCCGTTTTTGGTGCCGATCATTTGGGCGGCGATCCTCGCGTATGTGAGTTGGCCGCTGCATATTCGCGTTTGCCGCTTGATTCGGCGGCGGCAGAGCCTGTCGGCGCTAGTCACGACATTGTTGGTCACGTTAGTGATTGTGGTGCCGATCATCTGGTTGGTGGTCACCCTGCAAACCGAGGCAGTGAAGGCCTACCACGAGGTGCAAACGCTATTGGCCGCCAAAACCGAATTGCCGGCGGCGGTACGCGACCTGCCGGCGGTGGGCCCGTGGTTGAGCGAGCGTTGGGGCCAGCTCACCGCCGATCCAACCAGTTTGGAAACCACGCTAAAGCAATGGATGACGCGCTCCGCAGACGAAGTATCGGGGGTGGTCGGCGGGGTAGGCCGCAATGTGGCCAAATTGTTCATCGCCTTGTTTGCGATGTTCTTCTTTCTGCGCGATGGCGCTCGGTTTTTCTCGCAGATGCGTTCCGTGCTCGAAGGCCTGCTCGGCTCGCAGGTGCGCAGCTACTTGAAAGCGATCGGCGATACCACGCAAGCGGTGGTGTATGCCCTGGTGTTGGCGGCGCTGGCGCAGGGTATCGCCGCAGGCATTGGTTACTGGGGCGCGGGTATTCAGGCGCCGGTATTTCTGGGGGCACTGACCGCCTTGGTGGCATTGGTGCCGTTAGCCACGCCCGTTATGTGGATCAGCTTGAGTACCTGGCTGATTCTTACCGGGCATGTGGCGCAAGGTGTTGGCTTGGCCGCCTGGGGGCTGCTGGTGGTGAGCTGGGTCGATAATGTGGTGCGGCCGCTGGTGATTTCCAGCGCTACGCGCATGCCCTTCATCCTAGTGGTGTTCGGTGTGCTGGGCGGCGTACTCGCGTTTGGCTTGGTGGGGCTGTTCATCGGCCCGGTGGTGCTGGCGGTATCGCTGGCCATCTGGCGCGAGTGGCTGGAACATCGGCAGATGCGACCGCCGGGAACGCCCGAAATCCCTTGACCGGTACTCGGCCGCGGGAAGCGGGCAGGGTAAGTGGGGCTGTGTATAATCGCGCGCTCGTTTTTCGCCGATTCCTTCTACGCTGGTTCCGCCCGGGGCTGGTTCAAGATACGACTTTCACGCTAACTCATATAGGTACGACCGGATGGACTGGTTTATTTCGACTGCCGCGGCGCAAGCCGCCGGCGCCACTGGCGCTCAAGCTAACCCGATCATGCAGATGCTGCCCTTGTTGCTCATCTTCGTGGTGTTCTACTTCATGTTGATTCGTCCGCAGAGCAAGCGTGCCAAGGAACACCGCGCCATGATTGCAGCAATGGAGGTGGGCGCCGAAGTGGCCACTGCCGGCGGCATCATCGGCAAGGTCACCGAACTGGGCGAGCACTTTGTCACGGTGGAAATTGCCTCCAACGTGCTGGTGAAAGTGCAACGCAGCACCATTTCGCAGGTGCTGCCCAAGGGCACGATCAAGGGCAGTTGAGTTGCTCAGTTAATCGTTAAGACGCTTCGACTCCGCTCAGCGACCGGATAAAGAGTATCCGCACGCTGAGCGGAGTCGAAGCGCTCTGGCGGCTGAGCCTCCATAACGGCAACTAAAACGCCCGGGGAAATAATTCATGTACCAGTTTGCAACCTGGAAATATTGGCTGGTGATTACCGTGCTCGTGTTGGGTACGGTGTTCGCCTTGCCCAATGTGTTTGGTCTGGGCCCGGCGCTGCAACTATCGCGTGCGGATCGGCAAGCTATGGATAGTGCTGCTGAACAACGCATCCTGGATTTACTGAAAGTGCAGGGCGTAGTGCCCAGCGCAGACTATTTAAAAGATGGTCGTCTGGTGTTGCGTTTGGCCAATGAAGCGGATCAGGCCAAGGCGCGCACCGCTATTCAAAGCGCTACCGCAGGCGAGTTCACCCTAGCCTTGTCCAAGGTGTCGAGCATGCCCGAGTGGCTGCGCAAGACGGGACTCAAGCCGATGAATCTGGGTCTGGATCTGCGCGGCGGTGTGCACTTTGTGTACGAAGTCGATACCGCCGGCGCGGTGACTCAAGCGCTGCAAAGTTTGGAACGCGATGTGCGCACCACGCTACGCAACGACCGCATTGCGTTTACCAGCGTAATGACGGAAGGCATGGCCCTGCGTGTAGTGTTGCGCGATGCCGCGGATTTGGACAAGGCCGTTAAAGCGGTGACCCCCAGCGATGGCGGTTTGCTGGTGGAGCGACAACCGGATGGCGCGGGCATGCTGGTGCGTTACACCGATGTGGCGCTCAAGGCACGCCAAGCTACGGCAGTAGAAAAGAACATCACCACTCTGCGTAATCGCGTCGATCAGCTCGGCATCTCCGAACCGACCGTTACCAAGCAGGGCGCCGATCGCATCGTGGTGGAACTACCGGGCGTGGACGACCCCAACGAAGCCATTCGCGTGTTGGGCGCGACGGCGACGGTGGAGTTCCGTTTGGTGGATCAAGTGAATGATGCCTATGAAGCGCAGCGCACCAAACGCATTCCCCTGGCGTCCAAGCTGTACCTGGTGCGCGAATCTGGCGCGCCAGTATTGCTCAAGCGTGATGTGATTGCCTCGGGCGATGAACTGATCGACGCCACCTCAACGTCGGTTGAAGGTCGTCCCGCGGTGAGCGTTAAACTGAACGCGCGGGCTGGCGCCGAAATGCTCAAGACCACGCAGCAGAATCTGGGCAAACCCATGGCAACGGTGTACATCCAGAAAAAACGCCTAGCCGAAGGCGAAGTGTGCAAAGGCATTCGTGTCGGCAACGACTGCACCGAAGAAGACGCCATTAGCGTCGCAACTATTCAGGGCGTGTTTTCCAACCAATTCCAAATCACCGGCTTACAAGTCGGCGAAGCTAAGGATCTTGCCTTGCTGCTGCGCTCCGGTTCACTGGCCGCACCGCTGGCCATGGTGGAGCAACGCACCATTGGTCCCAGCCTGGGGCAGGACAACATCGACAAGGGCGTCAAAGCATTAGTGGTTGGTTTGTTGCTCACCTTTGCGTTCATGGCCATTTATTACCGTGCCTTCGGCTGGGTGGCTAATGCGGTGCTACTGTCCAACCTGGTGTTGACAGTGGGTCTGCTGTCCATGCTGGGCGCTACCTTGTCCTTGCCCGGCATCGCTGCAGTCGTGTTTCACCTGGGTATTGCGGTGGATGCGAACATTCTGATTTACGAACGCATTCGCGAAGAGCTGCGCACCGGTATGTCGCCCATGGCGGCGATCAACTCCGGTTTTGAAAAGGCTTTTGCCACCATTGCCGACTCCAACGTAACGACGTTGATTGCCGGCGTGGTGCTGTATGCCTTCGGCACCGGCACCATCAAGAGCTTCGCCAT
>JANMSB010000112.1:0-2492 GCA_031388915.1 Pseudomonadota bacterium
ACTTCAGCGTTAGTCACAGCGGCGGATTTGGTTTGATCGCCATTAGCCGCAGCGGCGCAGTGGGCATTGATCTTGAGGTGGTCGAACCATCCGAAGATATTCGGCTGTTGGCGCGTACGATTTTTACGCCTGCCGAACAGGCGGTGTTGGCAGGCTTGGATGCCAAGGGTTTTGCGCATGCTGCACTGCTGGGCTGGACACGCAAAGAGGCGTGTTTGAAAGCCATCGGTTGTGGTTTCGCGCTTGATCCGCGCAGTTTCGAGGTACACATGGAGCAACTTGCTCCCGATGTGTCGATTCTCTGGCAGGCGCGCCAGTGGCGCTTGCGCCTGCATGCTCTGCCGCTGCCGCAGGGCTTGATCGCATCCGTGTGTTGCGCCGATGTCGAAGCAATACATGCGCACTAGGTTGTGGGGACTGGCGCTGCTGTGTGCGTGGACCACCGTGTACGGTGCGGAAATGGTGCCGTTTGTCGCACAACGTTTGCCGAGCGGCGTTGCCGTCGATCTCGACCAATTATTGGCCGACCCACATTGGCAGTCGGTGCCGGTGTTCGATGCCTTCGTGGAACGCACGCCCGTCAACGGTGGCCTACCGAGCCATGCCACGCGCGTGCAAGTGCTATTGGGTGATCGCGATTTATTCGTCGCAGTGCGTGCAGTCGATCCGCAGCCCGCAGCTATGCGTGCACGGCTGGGACGGCACGACAGCATCGCCTTCGATCAGGATCAGATCGAGTTGTTCATCGACTCGGTCGGCAGCCGCAAAGCCGCGCAATACTTCATCGTCAATCCGCTCGGCACGACCGCGGACGGCATGTATACGGCGGAAGCCGACTACGAGGATGAGACGCCGGATTTCGACTTCGAGACGCGCGTACAGCGCGATGCCGAGGGTTATACGGCGGTGTTCCGGCTGCCGTTCTCGACGTTACGATTCACTTCGGCGCAGCAGGGTGTGTGGCGCATGATGGTCCGGCGCATCATGCCGCGCGACGTGGCGTATGAATTCAATTCGTCGCCCATTCCGAACGGATCGCACCACATGATGGTGAACATTCAACCGGTCGAGGGCGTGACCACGCCCAGCAGCGGCGCCTTTCTGCGGGTGACGCCGGGGTTGTCCGCCATCGATGCCTCGACGCGAGAAAACGACGGACGCGCCGCGCATGAACGCAAACTCGATCCATCGTTGGACATCAAGTGGCGTCCGCTCGCCGAAGTCGTGGTGGATGCCACAATCAATCCCGACTTCTCGCAAGTCGAGTTGGACGTGCCGCAACTCAGCGGCAACACACGCTTCGCGCAGGGACTGGGCGAGAAGCGGCCGTTTTTTCAAGAGGGCGCCGATCTATGGCAGATGCCCACGCAGCAGCTTTATACCCGCGCTATTACCGATCCTAATTGGGGTCTGCGCGCAACGCGGCGCACGGATCGTTCCGCCAGTACCGTGTTCGTCAGTGACGACCGTGGTGGCGGTACGGTGCTGCTGCCCGGCACCTGGGGCACGGGCTATGCGCAGCAACCGGCAAGTCGTGTCGCGGCAACGCGCTTACGCTGGGATGCAGGTGCGGGTCATGTGGCGTTGATGGCTGACCAGCGACGCTATGACGATGATCACGGCGTCAATAGCGTTGTCGGCACCGATTTCTCACGCGAGTGGTCGAACGGACTCAAGCTGCGCGGCCAAGTAGTGGGTTCGAGCACCACTGCGCAACCAGATGCCACTGGCAGCCTTATCGAGTCCACTCGTATCGACGGCAACCACACCTGGCTTGCGTTGAATCAGCGCGCCGCCGTGTTCGAGAGCTCTATCGAGATCGAACGAATCGGTGTGGGTTTTCGCAACGACACGGGATTCATCACGCAATCCGGTGTGCAAACCGTTTCGGCCGCCGTTAATCGCGTCTGGCGCAACCGGGGCAATGTCACCGAACTATGGGCGTATCTCACGGGCGCCAAATCCGAGGCGTTGCGCGATGACGTTACGGTCTATGAGTTCATCCGGCCCGGCATCAATGCGGAGTTCGAGAGCGGCCTCAACCTGACGGTGGAGCCGCGCTGGTTCGAGTTGCACCGTGTCGAACCAACGTCGACATTGCATCGCGAACGCTACCTGCATGTGGACTTGCAGGCCAAGCCGTCCGCGACATTGCCGAGCGTCGCATTAATATTGGACGCCGGGCGCATGACCGATGTCGTCTTGGATCGAATCACGCCCGCGCATAGTTTATCTCTGGAGGCGGATATGCTGGCGACGCATCGCACCAGCCTATCGTTGGCATTTCAGTATCAGCATTATGGCGATGAGCTGCTCGGCGCGCGCCATTACAGCGAGTCTGCCCTGCAACTCAAGGCCGGCTACGCGCTCACTGCCGCACAGGAACTGCGCTTCATCGGCGTATATCGGCGGCTCAGACGCGATGCGGATCCGACTGATCCCGATGCCGTCGCGTACAGCGAACGCGGTCGTACGCTATCGCTGGCTTATCG
>JANMSB010000116.1:0-1911 GCA_031388915.1 Pseudomonadota bacterium
CTACATGGCCTTGGCCTACACGATCCGTGATCGCTTGTTGCATCGCTGGATCAGCACCGCTGCGGCGTACACCACTCAAGGTTCGCGCACCGTTTGCTATTTGTCGGCTGAGTTTTTGATGGGCCCCCACTTGGGCAACAACCTCATTAACCTAGGCATCTATGAACAAGTTAAGCAGGCGGTTAGCGAGCTGGGTTTGAACTTCGACGAATTGCTGGCGCAGGAAGCTGAGCCTGGCCTCGGCAATGGGGGTTTGGGGCGTTTGGCGGCGTGTTTCATCGACTCCTTGGCGACCCTGGAAGTGCCTGCTTTGGGTTACGGCATTCGCTACGAGTTCGGTATTTTCGAGCAAAGCCTCATCGATGGCTGGCAGGCCGAAAAAACTGACAAGTGGTTGCAATTCGGCAACCCGTGGGAAATTGCCCGACCGGAATGGGCGCAGGAAGTGAAGCTGGGTGGTCACATTGAAAGCTATAAGGATGAGCATGACCGTAACCGTGCGCGTTGGGTGCCCGACAAGACCGTTATCGGCATTCCCTATGACACGCCGATTCTGGGCTATCACAACAACACCGCCAATACGCTGCGGTTGTGGAAGAGCGAAGCACCCGAGTCATTCGATTTCGCCGTGTTCAATCGCGGCGACTACTACGGCGCAGTGAATCAAAAGGTCACTTCGGAAAATATCAGCAAGGTGCTGTATCCGAACGACGAGCAAACGCGCGGTAAGGAGCTGCGCTTGGAGCAGCAATACTTTTTTGTTGCTTGTTCACTGAAAGACATGCTGCGCATCTTGACGGTACAAAAGATCCCGCTGAGTCGTTTCCATGAGAAGTTTGCGGTGCAGCTCAACGACACCCATCCGGCGATTTCCGTGGCGGAATTGATGCGCCTGTTGGTCGACGAGTATGTATTGTCTTGGGACGATGCCTGGGAAATCACTCAACGTACTTTTGCTTATACCAATCACACCTTGTTGCCGGAAGCCTTGGAGCAATGGCCGCTGGCATTGTTTGCCAAGGTGTTGCCGCGACATCTGGAAATTATTTATGAAATCAATGTGCGCTTTCTCGATGAAGTGCGCATCAAGTTCCTGGGCGATGAGGCGCGTTTGGCGCGACTGTCGTTGATCAACGAACACGGCGAACGTTACGTGCGCATGGCGCATCTGGCATGCGTGGGCAGCCATGCCATCAACGGCGTGGCGGAGCTGCACTCGGAATTGCTCAAGCAGGATGTGCTCAAGGATTTCTACGAACTGTGGCCGGAAAAATTCGGCAACAAAACCAATGGCGTCACGCCACGCCGGTGGGTGGTGTTATCTAACCCGCGCTTGACCACATTGGTGTCCGACGCTATCGGCAGTGGCTGGATCAAAAATCTCGACGAGCTGAAAAAGCTGGAACCGCTGGCCGAAGATGCCGGGTTTCGTAAATCGTGGTGGGATATCAAACGTGGTAACAAGGAGCAATTCGCCAAACTCATTACCGATCGCACCGGGATCATCATCAATCCGGAGTCGATGTTCGATGTGCAGGTGAAGCGCATTCATGAATACAAACGCCAGCACTTGAACGTGCTGCATATCATTGCGTTGTATCGCAAGCTTAAGGCAAACCCGAATCTCGATATCCCGCCACGCACTTTCATTTTCGGCGGCAAGGCGGCACCGGGTTACCACCTGGCCAAGTTGATGATCAAGCTGATCACCTCGGTGGGCGATGTGGTGAATCGCGATCCCGATATTCGCGATAAGCTCAAAGTGGTGTTCGTCCCCAACTTCAACGTCACCAATGGCCAGAAGATTTATCCGGCTGCGGATTTGTCGGAACAGATTTCGACCGCCGGCAAAGAAGCGTCAGGCACCGGCAATATGAAGTTCTCCATGAACGGCGCCATGACCATCGGCAC
>JANMSB010000123.1:0-4142 GCA_031388915.1 Pseudomonadota bacterium
GCGCGTTGAATGTTGCGCTTCACCACACCTAAGGTATTCATAATCTATAACCCCCTTGTTCATAGCCCTTTGGCTTTGAGCGCTGCGTCCATACGCGGATACACGCGGCGCGCGTTGTGTTCGTACACATTGAGTTTGTCAGCAGCGGACAGAATGGACGATGCCTCGATATAACGCCTGGTGTCATCGTAGTAGTTGCCGGTTTCGGGGTCGATGCCGCGCACCGCACCAATCATTTCGCTGGCAAACAAGATGTTCTTAACCGGTATGACCTTCGTCAGTAGATCGATACCCGGCTGATGATAGACGCAGGTATCGAAGAAAATATTGTTGAGCAGATGTTCCGTTAGCAACGGCTTCTTCAGTTCCTGCCCCAGACCACGGAAACGCCCCCAGTGATAAGGTACCGCGCCGCCGCCGTGTGGAATAACAAATCGCAAGGTTGGAAAATCTTTGAACAGATCGCCGGTCAGGCACTGCATGAATGCCGTGGTGTCGGCATTGAGATAGTGCGCACCGGTGGTGTGGAAACAGGCATTGCAACTGGTGCTGACGTGAACCATCGCGGGAATGTCGTATTCAACCATTTTCTCGTAAATGGGATACCACTGCCGATCGGTCAGTGGCGGCTCGCGCCAATGTCCACCCGACGGGTCTGGATTCAAGTTGATGGCAACGAAGCCGAAGTCCTTGACGCATTTTTCCAGCTCGGCAATGCAGGTCTTGGGATCGACACCGGGCGATTGCGGCAACATTGCCGCGCCGATGAAATTATCCGGAAATAGCTGTGCGACTCGATAACACAACTCGTTGCAGATCGCCGCCCAGGTCGCTGACACATTGAAATCGCCGATGTGATGCGCCATGAAGCTGGCGCGCGGCGAAAAGATGGTCAAGTCCGAGCCGCGCTCCTTCATTTTCTGAAGCTGATTGATCTCGATGCTCTCGCGCAACTCATCGTCGCTGATCTTGAGCTCACTAACCTTGGGCATGGCAGACGGGTTCTTAATGCCGGCGATCTGGCGGTTGCGCCACTCTTCAAGCGCTTTCGGCGCGGTGGTGTAGTGCCCGTGGCAGTCGATGATCATAATTTCTTTCCTATCCTATATTCCGGTCGCTGAGCAGAGTCGAAGTGTCTCATTTTATGGGCCATACAGACGCGGGAATCATGACTTCACCGCGCATGATCAGCCGCGCCGTGCGCAACAACGCCGCGCGAGTAACACTCTGCAAATTATTCGGATCGAGTTCAAGCTCAACGCTGAACTCGCCGGTCGGATGCTCCACCGATACAGTCTTTACCAATTCTGGTGGCATCACGGCAATACCTTGAGCAATCGAACCTTCGAGCACACAGGCCGTGCCGACCGTCACGGCTGCCAGCACGCCGATGGCGTCGTGACACACATGAGGAATAAAACAGCGCGTATTGATGCTGCCGCCCTGGCGAGGCGCGGAGATCAAACACATCTTGGGATAGTTCTTTTTGCTCACATCGCCTAGCCCCATCAACTGGCTGGCGTGCAATCGCAGCGCTTCGATGTTGGTTTTGAGTTCCGTATCGCCATTTAGTTGTTCGGCAGTTTCATAACCCGTGCGACCCATGTCGCTGGCGCGAAACAGCACCATGGGCATACCGTTATCGATACAAGTAACCTGAATCTTACCGACGCCTGCCACATCCAGTTCGTCGAGTACCCGGCCGGTCGGCAATAACTCAGAACACACCGACCCAGCGGTATCAAGAAAATTGATAGTGATCGGCGCCGACGTACCCAGCACGCCATCGATGCGCGCGTTGCCCTCATATTCGACAAACCCCCTCGACGTCTGCACGGTGATATCGCATTGCATGCCGGTATTCAGCGTCAGCACCCGCAGCGTGGTTGTGTCGTCCTGCGCTTGCATCAGGCCAGTCTCCAGCGCAAACGGCACCACTGCCGCCAGCATGTTGCCGCAGTTGGGCGTGGTATCGACGGTATCTTTATCGGGTTGCAATTGCGCAAACAAGAAATCCAGGTCGACTCCTTGCGCCGTGCTCTTCGACACAATGCCAACCTTGCTGGTCAGCGGATGTGCGCCCCCCAAACCGTCAATCTGACGTGCATCAGGCGAACCCATAACGGCCAGCAACACGCGGTCGCGCGTAGCGATGTCGGTCGGAAGGTCGGCCGCATTGAAAAACGGGCCGCGTGAAGTTCCGCCGCGCATGAACAGGCAGGGACTCGCCGTTTGCATTGAGGTCTCTTTAAGGTATGGCGCGCGGCGCATTATTGCGCGCAATATCCCGCAAATCCAATGGTTCGCGTGATAGCAGCTATGCGGAATCGGCATAGCGGGCAATGGTGCCTAGCTCGAGAAAATCGTTCGCACTATGCCCGATACCCGACGTTGAGGTGCGAGCTGGTAGGTCATGCGTCAGAAGATACGGAAGACAATATGTATGGATCATCCAATGGGATAAGCATGACGGCAAAACTTGAGGCGCTTAAGACGGTGTAGCTTCCCGTCTGACTGGGAATGGGTAAAGGACTTGCGCCATACGCCACAGTCGAAGCATTCTTAACTTTCACGAAGAATCACTGCTGGAAACACATAACTCTTTATGAACGTAAAGGCATTCGAAAGCGTCGTTAAGGTCGCTGCTTTTGGGGGAGGCGTACCAATTGCGCCACTGACTGATTGGTGGTCAATCGAGCGAATCCAGCCAACTGGGGGGCTTTGGTACTTTAGCTTTCAATGTCCTACATGTCGACGGAGCTCGCCTCTGTTTCAAGACTATTCGGATGGCAACCTCGGAAGGCCATTCAAAGGTTGCGGCTTCATGTCTATATGTGTTTTCTGTGCAACCAAAGTTCGGTGTGCAGCGGAGGCGGTTAGTTCCACTCAGTGGCCACTCGCTCCCGGGCAAGCTCCCCCAAGAAGTGAATACGCACACCTTGTTGAGCGGAAACACACACAAGATGATGAGTATCGACCGCTGCAAGGGCCGCTTCACCACTACACTAACTTGCCTGCATTGCAGTCCATTCTCAACCGAAAGAAGTTATGGGCTACTCATGTCCGCTATCTAAATGATGATAGCGAGAGCGAACTCGGCCTTGGCCTTATGCAGAGGCTTGCTGAAGAGGCGCGAACGGCTACGCACGATATTGACATTGAAGTCCTATCGTACTTTCTGGAGTGGCTTAACAAGCCAAGGCCAGGAGCTGAGTCGGTATACGTACTTTCTTTCTCGGAAGCGCGCAATAGCCTGAATCAATGGCGTGAGTACACCAAGTATGGGCAGGGTATTTGTCTTTCAATTCAATCAGCAGTGTTGATTGAACGGATGCAGGCGCAAGGGTGGGAGTCCCAGAATTGCCGTTATGGTCAAAAATCGCAACTAACGTGGGCTGATGCAATCCTTTCGCGTTTTCGTAGAGAGGCAGCAACTTACTGTGCCGGAGTAGGGAAGGAGAATAAAACCCACTTCGACGCTGTCTTGCAGAATTGTTTGCCTGCTCTCTACCAAGTTGCTGCAACAATCAAGCATCACGCATTCGAGTCAGAGCGCGAGCACAGATTCATTTCTCCCATAATTAAGTGTGACGATAAAAGAGTCTTATATCGAGACGGAAAGACGGCAGGACTTCGCATTCCATATGTAGAGTTTGATTTGGCCAACGATTCTGGGGAACTGGTCGTTGATGAAATAATGGCCGGACCATGCCGGGAGCAAACTCAGCTTGCAGTGAAGGCTTCTGTTGAGAAGGCCTTGGACGATGCGAAAATCACTGGGCCGTGTAAGGTAGTACTTTCAGACATCCCCTATGTGGAGCGTTAAAGCCAAAATGCACGGCCGAGCTTCGAACATGGTACTTGCAGTGCTTAACGTCTGATCGCTCTCTGGCTCGGCCAAGTATGAAACCAGCAAACAATTCACTCAATACGGACGCGCCGAAGGATGGCGCACCGCTAGTTAATTTGTTCTCGATGTCTGCTTTTGCCACTATGAATGACGGCTTTCCGGCGGCGCGACCGGCTGGTATGGGTCGGCAATGCTTGATTGAGTGACCAACTGAAATATTAGAGGGTCGACCGGTCGCTTGCTGCTACCAGTCACTATCACCATTTTCGGGCGAAGCTCTCGATGCAAAAGG
>JANMSB010000165.1:0-23198 GCA_031388915.1 Pseudomonadota bacterium
TCGCCGCGTATGCGGTGACCAGCGGCAGCGTGATCAGTAAACCAACAGCAAGTTTCATAGCGGTTCTTTGCATAGGGGGTCGCTTCTGTCCAATGCTAACGCTTTCGGGCCAATCTAACGTGACCTGCTTCGCATCGTTCGTCAGATACCGTATTGCGCGCGATACTGCTGGACTGCGTCTAGCTGCGTCGATGACTGTCCTGCCGTAGCTTGCAGGTGTTCGATCAAGTCCGCTAGTTTGATGATGCTAGCCACTGGCAGGCTGTATTGCTGCTCGATTTCCTGCACTGCGGATAACGCGCCGTTACCTTTTTCCTGCCGATCCAGCGCCAATACGATGCCTGCTGGTGTCGCGCCGGCAGCGCGAATGATCTCCACCGATTCGCGAATGGCCGTGCCCGCAGTGATGACATCGTCCACGATCAACACCCGTCCCTGCAGCGGCGCGCCGACGAGGTTGCCGCCTTCACCATGCGCCTTGGCTTCCTTGCGATTAAACGCCCAGGGTAGATCGCGCTGATGCTGGTCGGCCAACGCCATGGCAGTGGCCGTGACCAGCGGAATGCCCTTGTAGGCAGGACCAAATAGCATGTCGTGGGCGATGCCGGAATTCACCACGGCTTGCGCATAAAAACGTCCCAACTGTGCAATCGCCCGGCCGCTGTTGAACAAGCCCGCATTGAAGAAGTACGGACTTTGCCGGCCTGATTTCAACGTAAAGCTGCCAAAACGCAGTACACCCAGTTGCAGGCAAAAATGGACGAACGCGGCGGAGCTGGTACTGGTGTCGTGCATGTAGTGATCCCGTGAAGTGGCGCCGAATGGTAACGGAAGAGGTACGCCGGAAGACACTGACTCCAGGCACTCCGTATACTCATTTCCATATTTCCGGAGTCGATCATGAACGCTGCGTCAGAATCCCAACAACAACCCTCGCAGACCGCACCGCCCGATAGCCATGGCCCCTGGGCTGCGATCAAACCCTATCTCGAAAAGGAATCGCTTGCCGCGTTCTTCGTCGGTGTGTCGTCGGGCTTTCCCTACGCGATGATCGGCGCCACGCTGACCACCCGGCTCGCGCAGGATGGCATCGAGAAGAAGACCATTACCGCTTTCACCCTGGCGTTCCTGGTCTACAACCTGAAATTTCTCTGGGCATGGATCGTTGACGGTGTCCGGATTCCTCTGCTGGGCAGGCTTGGGCAACGCGTATCGTGGTTGCTGCTGGCGGGCGCTGCCGTGATCGCGGCGGTCGTGAACCTGGCGTTGGTGGACCCGCAGTCGAGTATTCAGGCCACGGTGCTGGCGGCGGTGCTGGTCGGTATCGCGGGCGCGACCTACGACATCGTTATCGATGCCTACCGCATCGAAACGCTCAAGCCGTACCAACTCGGTGTCGGCTCGGGTATGTCGCAGTATGGTTGGCGCATTGGCTCGGTGGCTGCCGGTGCACTGGCGCTGGTGGTTGCTGAACGCATGGGATGGGTGACCGCCTATCTCGCCTGTGCGGTGTTCGCTCTACCGGCGATGCTCACGGGGCTGATTGTCGGTGAGCCGTCGCGTCGTGTAGTCGTCAACGAGAAGAAAGGCTTCGCGACGGTCTGGAGTTCCATCGTTGGTCCCTTCGTCGAGTTCATGCGCCGCTCGGGCGCGTGGCTCATCCTGCTGTTTATTCTCATCCACAAGATTGGCGACACGCTCGCGAATCTCACCTTTCGCCTGCTGTTCAACGACCTTGGCTTCAGCAATAGCGAGATCGCGATCTATGACGTTGGTTTCGGTTTCTGGGCCTATCTCATCGGCATCTTCATCGGCGGCATTTGGTACGCGCGACTCGGGCTCAAGCGCTCGGTGCTCATCGCGCTGGTGCTCATGTGTGTGTCCAATCTCAGTTTCGCCGTGTTGGCGTCGGCGGGTCACAGCAACTGGGGCATGGCCGGCGCCATCGGCTTCGAAAATGTGGCGAGTGGTTTCGGTGGCGTGGTCGTGGTGGCGTTTTTTTCGGCTCTGTGTAACTTGC
The DNA here is from genome assembly GCA_031388915.1 of Pseudomonadota bacterium. GTDB lineage: Bacteria > Pseudomonadota > Gammaproteobacteria > Steroidobacterales > Steroidobacteraceae > CAILZL01. Next base: position 2,021 of record JANMSB010000165.1, read on the forward strand.
AGTTTACGGCGGCTCAGTACGCGTTAATCTCCGCCGCCGCCAGCGTTATCGGGCGTCTGCTCACCGGCGCGACGGCAGGTGGTCTGATCCAGGTCATGGGCTACGTGAACTTCTATCTACTGACGACCCTGCTCGCTGTGCCCGGCATCCTGCTGTTCTGGTTCATGATGCAGCGGGGACTCATCGATAGCGCCCTCGGTACGGCAGGGCGCAAGGACTGACCCAGGGTTTGGCGCCGTGGACCGCATCGACCTCGAATACAAAATTTGCGCCTTAAGCGATTTGCTCGATCCCGGCGCGCGCGAATTTTCTATTGGTGCGGGCGATTGGCCGCTGCGTGGTTTCGTGGTGCGCTATCAAGGCGCAGTGCGTGCGTACGTGAACCGTTGTCCGCATGCAGGGTTGCCGCTTAATTTCAAGCCGCATGAGTTTTTTGCGCCGCATGTCGAGCTGTTGCAATGTGCGGTGCACGGCGCGCTGTTTGCGCCGGAAACCGGTGCTTGTGTAGCGGGACCTTGCGCGGGACGCAGTCTGCGTGTTTTAGAGATCGAGATCGTTAAAGGCTACGTTTATGTGCGTAGCCATCTCAGCGCGCTCAACTCTAACTAAGCTTCAAATCTAACTAAGCCTAGATTTTCCGATCAGTTACTGGCCGGCCATTCGGAATAGCCGCCGACTTCGTCGCGATCCAACTGGCCGGTGCCCAGCCAAGCAGGCGAGATATTGGGTTCGGATTCGTCGTCGTGATCTTCGGGGTCCACATCCAATGACCCGGTCCAATCTTCCGGTGCTTCGGCGGCTTCCGGCGACAGCGCAATCCAGTCGCTTCTGTCGAACTCTTCCAAGGTGCCATCAAAGAATTGCACTTCGATGGTTTTATCGTCGGCATCAATGGCTACTACTTCAAACAAATCGCCATCGCGGTTTTGATACCAATCTCCAACAATCGGCGTAGGTAAGGTCATCGGGTGATCCTCCGTGTTGGGTTGTCGCCATTGCGGAGCAACAGAGACAACCACGTTGAGAAGCCAGCCCAGTGTGTCGGCATCAATTCAAAATTGAATACGTACTGACAACACCTCGGTAACTAATATCTGATCGATTGCCTGTTGTTGTAATCCTCAAATTCAAATCATTCAACCCTAATTTTTTCCGCATGGCAGCAATGCCGCGAGGATTTCTGCGTGCGGTTGTCGTTCGGCGTAGAAGATTCAGCTCCGCCTCAGCGCCTTTGGTAAGCCATGTCCCACACGCTATGGCCCAGTCGATGGCCACGTCGTTCGAACCGTGTCAGGGGACGATCATCGGGACGCGGTACATAACCCCCTGCATCGTCGAGTGTATCGGCGATATTGATAAACTGCGGATGCACATCCAACACCGCGCGCATGTGTTCGGCGTAGTGCTGCCAATCGGTGGCTAGACGCAGCAACCCGCCCGGTTTGAGTGTCTGCGCCAGTAAGTCGGCAAACGCAGGTTGAATTAAACGCCGCTTGTGATGCCGGGCCTTGTGCCAGGGGTCGGGAAAGAAAATATGGATGGCATCGATGCTGGCGGGCGGAATCTGTTGCGCCAATACTTCCACGGCATCGTGGCAACTGGCGCGCACATTCGTCAATCGTGCGCTTTCTACTTGCAGCAACAGATGTCCCGCACCCGGGCGATGCACTTCAATGCCCAGGCAGTCCATCTCCGGATGTGCTTGGGCGAAGGCAAATAAGGCCTCGCCAGTGCCAAAGCCGATCTCGATGACACGCGGCGCGTGACGGCTGAATAGGTGATCGAGATCCACTACGGCCGGTGTGTAGTCAATGCCAAAGTGTGGCCAGAGTTCATCCAAGGCGCGTTGTTGCCCGGAGGTCATGCGTCCCAAGCGCAGCACGAAGCTGCGAATGCGGCGATGCGGTCGTTGGTCGGCGTCGTTGGTGGGTGCGTGATCGGTCATGGGGGACGTAGCGCCGTCTCGTGCTGCGTTGAATGTACGCGCATATTAAGCGCTAATCGTCGTAGGTGGGCGCGCGTAAGAACCCGTTCTAAGTGCTTGGGCATCCCGGTCGACGCTAAAACTAAAACTTGAGATTGAATCCCACAATCGGAATCAAGCTGAGTGCAGCTTGGTTCTCGATGGAAATGATCGGCGTGCCGCCATTGTCGACAGTTAATTCGCGGCAGCATTCGTTGTGGCGGTTCAACGCGTTGCGCAGTTCCAGAAATACCTGCAACTCTGCGCTGCGCATCGGCACGGTGTATTGGGCGCGCAATTCCAGCGAGGCAAAGTCGTTATAGCGTTGCGTATTACGCGCACCGAGGGTGGCGCTGCTGGCATCGTTGCTCAGCGTCACAGGCGTGTAAGCCCAGCCGCTATGCCAGGTGACACTGCCGGACAGCAGCCAGCGGGCGCGGGTCCAATTTGCGCCGCTAGTCAACGTGTGGGGCTGATCCCAACTGCGGCGCACATAGTTATCTTCAATGTAATCTTGAGCGCGCGACCAACTGTAATTCAGCCACCAGCCGAAGGCTTGTTCCGCCGGTGCGGTCAGCGACACTTCTATACCTTGCGCGCGCGAGCGGCGGGGAGTAACGGTGTTGCGATCAATCTCCAGCTCGCTGGCTACGGTAATGAAACTCAGCAGATTCTCGCTGCGCGGCATGAGTCGGCTGCCGTACTTGTGATAGGCCTCCATGCGCAGTTGCAATGCGGGCGACAAGAAGTGAGTCCAGCCCAGGATGTACTGCTGCATAACCTCCGGCGCATAAAAACGCGGCGTGGCGGCGCTGTTATCCAGGGTGTGCAGGCCTTGAGCTTGTACGTAGCGACCAGCGCTGAGGTGCAGTGAACTGGTGGCATTCACGGCGTATTGCATATTCAGTCGCGGACTGAATTGTGTGCCATGGCTTAAGTAGGGAAAGGCGTCGTAACGCACGCCCAGCTCGCCGCGCCAGCCGCCAAGCCGATGCGCCACGCTGATGTAGCCGGCGTAATCCGGTTCCTTTAGCTGCGTTGTGTAAAGTTGCTGACTGTTGGCGGGCTTGCTGAAGGTGCTGCTCAACGGGGCAAGGTAATTGGCGTTACTGGCATAGTAGTAATTTGCTTCGCTGCGATTCAGTTGCATGCCGGCTTGCCAGTGGGTGTCGTCGCCGGTGTGCAGATTGATCTGACCATCCAGGGTAGAGCGCCGTGCGCCACGGTAATCGATCAACGTGCCATGGTTGATATTGTTGCGCGTCACGCTGGCGGTGCGCCGGCTGGATAGTTGAGTGTGATTAAGTTGCACGGAGTAATTCAGTGTGTCGCTGGGCGTTTGTCGCCAGCCCAACCATAGATAGCTGTCGTGGTCGTAGACGCTGGCTTGTTGATCTTGGTCGTTGGCTTGTAATTTCAGGTCATCGGTCAAGCGCAGCGCGCCCAGGCGCAGTTCGCCGTTGCCCAGCAGGTGGCTGTACCTCGCGACCAAGTCTTCAAATTCCGGTTCGCCAGTATTGGTCTCGGTATGGCGCATGACTTCAGCGACGTTGCTGCGCCGGTAGCCGAGCAGCCAATGCCCGGCTTCATCGGCGTAGCTGCCGGTGCTGAGTAACCGGGTGTACAGCAAGCTGGCGCCCAGCGTGTATTCGCGTTCGGCGGTGCTGCGCGGAGTGACATCGATGACCGCTGCAGTGTGGTTGCCGAATTGCACGGGATACGCGCCGCTGTAAAAGTTCAACGCTTCCACCCAATCCGGATCAAGCAGGCCAAACAACCCTTGAAAATCTTTCAAGTGCACGGGGTTATAAAGCTCCACGCCATCGAACCGAATCAAATTTTCGTCTTCATAACCACCGCGCACATGCGTGAGTGTCGACAAGCTGTTGCCGCTGGTGCCGGGCAGGTATTGCAGGCTGCGTAGTACGTCTTGTTCGATGCCGGCGGTTTTTTCCAGAGTGGCATGTGGCACATAGGTGCTGGTTGCGGTCGTTTGTTCGCGCACCAGGCTGTAGCGACTGGCGAATACGGTGACGGTTTCAAGCTGGTCAGTTGGCGTGTGCTGTTGAGGTCCATCCGGTTCAAGTTCATCGGCAGTGTGCTGCCGACGCACGATGGCATAGCCAGGTGAGGCGGGTTCCAGGGATTGCAGATCCAACTCGAATTCGCGTAGCGCCGCGCGCAGACGATCAAGTTGGAGAACAGTGCCCGGGTCTTTGCCAATGACTAGATCATCGCCGACCACTTGCGAGCTGTACAGCAGCGGTAGTCCTGCCGCGCGTAACTCCTCGAGTACGGTGCTCAGTTTGCGTCCCGACCAATTGTCCGCAGCGCAGGCCAGGTTGGATAGACCGCATAGGCTGACAGCAAGCAGTAGTGATAATGGGAGGACTGGGTTCATCAAGATGCGCGTCAAGAAGTGGCGCGCATACTAACCGGACATTTACTCCATTGGCAGCCCGGTGAGGGTGACGGCCGTTACTTGAGCCATCACTTGAAGTTACTGGCTGATCACCAGTACCTTGTCTTGCACGTTGGCGCGGAAATCGGTGGCGGCCAAAACCACTTGCAAGGCTTGCAGCGGCGCCATGCGGGTCTGTTGGCCGTGTAGTAGCGTGTTGCGGGCCGCGGCACTCACTGCTTGGCTGCTGTAATGCACTTTATAACCGGTTTCTTTGCTCACCCATTGCAGGAATTCGGCGACGCTGCGATTCTCCAGTACGAACGGTTCGGCCAGTGTATCGGCCCATTGCCAGACCGCATCGTTCATTGCCAGATCGCTACGCAGCACATTTTGACGGGCATCCACTTGTACTTGCTGTAAGGCATTCACCGTCACCTGGGTGCTGCCCGTATCGATGGCGACCTGTCCTTCGCGCACCGCCACTTGCAAAATTTCCTGGTCGGCATTGATTAGATAGCGCGTGCCGAGATGGCGGACATCGCCGTGCGCCGTATGCACGGTGAGCGCAGCGGCGTTGGCGTGACTGTCGATGTATACCGCGCCGTGGTCGAGGTGTGCTTCGTTGGCGTTGAGCCAACGCAACTCGCTGCTCGCGGCGATGCGAAGGTTGATGCCATTGGTTAGTTCGACACGCACACCACCATTTCTGTCGGTGCGCAAGCGATCGCCGGCATGGATCTCGCCGTTGAGTTGCGCGCTGCCGTTATTGACGTCATTGCTGCCCTGTAACTGCGTAATCGTGGCAATCAAGGCCGGCGCTTCGATGGCGGTCGTGCCCAGGTTGCGCGCCAGCCAGCCAACGCTTAGCGCACTGAACAGCACGCTGGCGGCGATCAACCAACGTTGGCGTTGTTTGGCGTTTTTTGCTGCCGTTAAATGCAACCACTCGGCGTGCACGGCAGCGCGGACTTCGGCTTCCAGGCGTGCCGGTGGTGCGCGACGTGGGCCAGATTTGGCCAGCAATTGCGCCAGCTTGTCGTCAGGCCGGTCTTCGGTGGGGGGCTGTGTATTCATGTCATATACCTCCGTGAGTTATGCACGGACATCAAAGGGGATCTTGAAATAACTGTAAGGCGTGATTGGCGCCATACAGTTGTTCGAACATTTCCCGAAACGCCAGCCGCGCGCGCTGTAGCAGCGATTGTGCGGCGCCATGTTGCAGCTCTAGGCGGGCCGCAATTTCTTCGACGGAGATGCCTTCGACATACTTCCATTCCAAGGCATCGCCATAACGCGGCGGCAGACGATCCAACACCACCTGCACCAAGCGCGAGACCTCGCCGCGGCCAGCAGCCAGTTCCGGATCGGTGCCGGGCGCGGCCATCGCATCCAGCGCAGCTTGAATCTGCGGATCGTCTTCGATCGGTACGAAGCGCTTGGCGTGTCTGCCTTGTTTTTCGAAGTAATCGCTGAGCTGTGAGCGACAAATCTGGCACAGCCAAGTAAACATGGCTGCTTCACCACGATAGGTGTCGATCTTGCGCAGTGCACGGCACAACGTTTGTTGCACGATATCGCGCGCCGCATCGTCATCGCGCATCCGGGTTACCGTAAAACGATATAAACGGCTGAAGTAGGTGTTGAAGAACTCGTTGAAAGCGCGTTCTTCACCTTTAATCAGTCGTTCGGCGAGCCGGCGATCCTCGAAGTGCATTCGCTGTACCTGATGGTTGTCTGCATCGTGAGACGGGGCCGAAGTGGGAGATCAATCGCGGTTTATCAGACGAGGCCGATTGTAATTCAAGCCGGGGGCTGTCTAATCCGATATAAGCAATGAAACCTGCCAATGAAGCTGACCGATCATGTTTGGCCAGTAAAGTTCGGCCAGTAAAGTTCGGTAGATGCGAAGTAGTCCTACATACAACAACTTAACAAATCCCTAAAACACGGTCTTATAACCTGCTAGTCATTCGCAATCTGTTGCAGTGGGGGTGTCTTAAGTGTGATTTGTATCGGTGGGAATGGTGTTTCACAGCAAGAGGCAATCAAGGGTGATGGCGTGTTTGTCCTATAAGCTACCGCTGCTCGGACTCGCAATGGCGAGTTGCCTGAGCATTAATGCAGTAGTTGCGCAGGAAGTGCCTGGATCACCCGCCAACGAGTCCCAGATTTCGGAGCAGACAGCGGACCAGAAGGTCGAAGATACAGCCGATCTGGAGTCCGTGGCGTCAACCGCAGTGCCGGACGATGCGGAGTTGCAAGCTAAAGGCGCGCGTATCGGCCGTATCGATATCAAAGTCGTCGATGTGTTTGATCCGGAGAACCCCAAGGAATCCGGGGCCGTGTTTCGAGCGGCTAACTATCTGCATATCAATACCCGCGAGAAAACCGTTCTAACGCAGTTGCTGTTCAAGCCGGGCGAACCCTATTCGCGGCATGTCCTGGATGAGACAGCGCGCAATTTACGCGCGCGCCGTTATCTGGAAGACGCCAGTATCGTGCCGGTGAGTTATCACCCTGACACCAACACCGTCGATCTGCTGGTGCGGGTACATGATGTGTGGACCTTGAATCCGGGGGTGTCGTTTGGCCGTAGCGGCGGCGAGAATCGCAGTGGTTTTCAGTTGGATGAAAGCAACTTACTGGGCATGGGTAAAGCCGTGGCAGTGGATCGTGTGCAGGATGTTGATAGGAGCGCCTGGAAATTTGGTTATCGCGATCCCAATCTGTTCAGCACGCGCTGGGAATTGGCAGCGCGTTACCACGACGCCAGTGACGGCGATTTGCAAGGCTTGGTGATCGAACACCCGTTTTATTCGCTGGATACACGCTGGAGTGCGGCAGTCGATGGCTCTAACGAGACGCGCATGGATCGACGCTATGAGCAAGGCGTCGCTGTCGATCAATATATCTCGCAACACAAATCCGCAAATATTCAGGCGGGTTGGTCTACCGGTTTACGTCGTCGTCCAGACCACGTGGCATGGGTGCAGCGTTGGACGTTGGGTTATCGAATTGACGAGCAGGAATACCGTGCCGATCCGGTGCTCGGTACTACCGTACTGCCGGAAGGCAGGCAGCTGCACTACCCATGGTTAGCGCTGACGTGGTTTCAGGATCAATATGAAGTCACCCGAAATCGCGATCAGATCGCGCGTACTGAAGACTTATACATCGGCCGCTCACTGGCAATGAGGGTGGGTTACGCTGCGCAGTCGTGGGGTTCGGACCGCAATGCGTTGCTGGTGAATATAGCGCTGCAGGATGCGTACCGCTTGAGCGAGCGACAACGATTGTTTGCCAAAGTGTCGATCGACGGGCGTCGTGAAAGTGGCGCTTGGCTAGGCACCGTGTTTTCCGGCAGCTTGCGTTACGACTGGCGTCAGGGCAGCAAAAGTCTGTTCGTATTGAGCCTTGCGCATGTGCAAGGTGAAAGGCTTGATGCTTCACAACAGTTGTTCTTGGGCAGCGATGAAGGTTTGCGCGGCTACCCACTGCGTTATCGCAGCGGCACCCAGCGCAGTGTGTTGGTCGCCGAACAGCGTTACTTCACGGATAAACAAATACTGCGGTTGCTGAGTGTCGGCGGCGCGGCGTTTGTCGATGTCGGCCGGATTGGTGGCGAGGTGAATCCTATTCCAGGCAGCAAGAGCATTTTTACCGATGTCGGACTCGGGTTACGATTGGGCAACATTCGCTCCAGTCGCGGCGACATGTTCCACTTGGACTTAGCCTATCCGCTGGATGCTGTGGGTGCGGATCGCAAAGTGCAATTTTCGGTGTCCACTAAGAATTCGTTCTAGCTCAACACATTCAGCGCCCCTCCGGTATCCTTGCTCGCTGTTTACCGCGCAGGATTTCTTGAATGCGATTGTTTCCCGCCGATGCCCAGTCACTATTCGCGCGACGCGACTTGGTATTGTTTTTGTTGGTGCGCGCCTTCGGCAACATCGGCGCACAAATGCAAACGGTGGCGGTGGGTTGGCAGGTCTACGAAAAAACCGGCAATCCGTTGGATTTGGGTTTGATCGGCTTATCGCAGTTCGCGCCATTTGTGCTGCTGATATTGCCTGCCGGGCACTGCGCCGATCATTTCGATCGGCGGCGAATTTTGTCGCTGTGTTATGGCGTGCAAATGGTGTGTGCGTTGGCGCTGGGTATTTACACCTGGATGGGGTCGGCGCAGACATGGCCGATTTTTATGGTCATGACCGTGTTGGGTATGGCGCGCGCATTCACCATGCCGGCCGGGCAATCGTTGTTGCCCAACTTGGTGCCGCGCGAACAGCTTAGTCGAGCGATTGGTTTTAACGTTACGGTGTTTCAGGCCTCGACCATTCTTGGGCCGACGCTCGGTGGCTTGCTGTTGTTAGCGGGCGTTCAAGCGGTTTATATCGCGGTAGTGTTGTGTACGGTGGTTTGTGTGGTCGCGCTTGGCAGCATGAATTATCGGCAAGTGGCAACGCAGGATGCCGCCGTAATTGCGGGCCGGTCACCGATGAAAATCGATCTCGGATCGTTACTTACCGGCTTGCGGTTTGTGCGCTCTCAGCCGTTGGTGCTGGGCGCGATTTCGCTGGACTTGTTCGCGGTGTTGTTCGGTGGCGCGACCGCGCTATTGCCGATTTACGCCAGCGACATTCTGCATGCCGGCCCGACCGGGCTCGGCATGTTGCGCAGTGCGCCCGGCGTGGGCGCATTGTTTGGCGCGTTGTGGCTGAGCACGCGTCCCATCACCCGCCATGTGGGTCGTTGGTTATTCGGCAGCGTCGTGTTGTTTGGTCTGGCCACGATGGTTTTTGGCGCATCGACTAATTTCTGGTTGTCGCTCGCCGCGCTGGCGACGCTGGGTACCGCTGACATGGTGAGTGTGTTTATTCGTGGTCTGTTGGTGCAGTTGGCGACGCCAGATGCGATTCGCGGCCGCGTCAGTGCCGTAAGCTCGGTGTTCATCGGCGCTTCCAACGAATTGGGCGAATTCGAATCGGGTATCACGGCGGCGTGGTGGGGTACGGTGGCGGCGGTGCTGGTCGGCGGCAGCGCCACGGTGGTGGTGTCGTTGTTGTGGATGAAATGGTTTCCCGGCTTGCGCACGATGGATCGGTTCCCAGCGCCGGCGCACTAACGGGTCCAACAACTGACTTGCGGTACTGTAAATAAAAACAGTATGCTTGGTCCATGACTGAGCAGCGCGGCAAAACGGTGATGGGTCAGGTGCGGGTAGGGCGCGGCGCCGTGACCAACCCGGCCGGTCGCTTCGAATCGTTAAGTGTTGCGGCGGTGGATGATGGCTGGCAACACGATGACGAGACGCTGCCGCCGCTACAGACCACGGTGCAGGTGGATGCCAGCCGCAGCATCCTCACCCGTAACGACTCGCCGGATGTGCCGTTCACGCAGTCGATCAATCCCTATCGCGGTTGCGAGCATGGCTGCGTCTACTGCTTTGCCCGGCCCACCCATGCGTACTTCAATTTGTCGCCGGGTCTCGATTTCGAAACCAAGCTGTTTTACAAGCCCGATGCCGTGGCGCTGCTGGAGGCTGAACTTAGCAAAGCGAGTTACCGGTGCCAGACGATTGCGCTGGGCACCAACACCGATCCCTATCAACCCATCGAACGTCAGCATCGCCTGATGCGCGGCATTTTGGAACTGCTGGAGCGCTGTCAGCATCCGGTGAGTATCGTGACCAAGGGCAGTTTGATCGAGCGCGATATCGATGTGCTGGCGGCCATGGCAGCGAAGAACCTAACATCGGTGGCCATCAGCATCACCAGTTTAAGCAACGATTTAAAGCGCACTTTAGAGCCACGCGCGGCGTCACCCGCCGCGCGATTGCGCGTCATCAAGTCGCTAAGCGATGCCGGTGTGCCGGTGACGGTGTTGGTGGCGCCGGTGATTCCGCTGCTCACCGACCATGAGTTGGAAAAAATACTCGAAGCGGCATTTTCAGCAGGGGCGCGACATGCGGGTTACTTGCTGCTGCGCCTGCCGTTTGAAGTGAAACAATTGTTTCGCGATTGGCTCAATGCCCATGAGCCGCTCAAAGCCCAGCATGTGATGTCCTTGCTCAATCAACTGCGCGGCGGGCGCGACAACGATCCGCGCTTTGGTTTTCGTCAGCGCGGCATGGGGGTGTACGCCGAACTGCTAGCAAAACGCTTCGCCAGCGCCTGTCAGCGCATTGGTCTGAATCAGGGTGAGCGTTATGCCTTGGATACCGGTCAGTTTGTGCGCCCCGGCCCGGCCGGCGCGCAACTGAGTTTGTGGTGACCCGCTGTCCGGCGGGGCCGGGAGGTACGCCGTTCACAGTTGTTGCCTACGGTTTATGTCAGGAGGGTTGGCTGTTGTTCAAGTGATTTTCCGTTGCGGGGCTTGTGCCTGGAAGCGTGCAGCGGATAATCACTTCGGCATCGGGTGTGCGGCAGGGGTTTGAACGCAGTGAGGCGTGAATATCATGAATACCGAGCGTGGCGAAGATGATCTGGAGGCCACTGCGGAACTTCCGCAGTTGGATTTGCAGGTGCAGCGGTTCTCAACGGTAGCGCATAGCGGGGGTGCAATGGAGGGTGTGCCCGTGCCTTCCTCCGGTGCAGTGTCTGATTCCAGCAATACCGGCACGTGGCCGGTTTCGGAGCTCTCTAGTTCTAATCTCGGTGCCGATTCCAATTGGCAGTTGGTGGACGAGTTACTTACCGTCCGCGACAAGATTGTGGATCTGGAAGCATCGTTGTTGGATGCCGAGTTGAAGCTCGCCAAACTCGACAAGCAACATCAAGAGTTACGGGCTCGTCACGATGAGCTGAGCAGCCATGACGCTGAAATCAGCAAAGACCGTGACCGCCTCGATGCGGAACGCAGCTTGCTGGTGGCCAGCCGACAGCAACTCAAAGAACAATACGAAGCGTTTCAAGCCGAGGCCGCCACCAACGCCTGGCGTTTGCAGCAACAACTCGAGCAACTGCGACAGCAGTCTGCCGCAGAACGCGCCGAGCAGGGCGCGCGGCACGAACAATATGTTGCCGAGGCCGCACAGCACCAACAGCGAGTCGAGCAACTGTCGGCCACCTTGTCGGCGGCGCAGGCAGGTGTGACTGCGCTGGAAACCAACTTGCGTGCATCTGCGCAGGCGCGCGCGCATCAGGAGGCCGCCGCCGCCGCACTGGCGCGCACTCTTTCTCATGAGTTACTCGAGAAAGAAACACTGCAAGCCGGATTGATGAAACGTGAGCAGCGCATTCAAGCGTTGGAGCTCGCGCAGCAACAGGTAACGGCGAGGCTTGGCGATGCCGAGACGCGTCATGCTGCGGCGCTGGCGACGGTAGGGATATTACAAACGGATCTGCAAGGCCAGGTGCAGCGGATTGCCGGCTTGCAAGCCAGCTTGGCCGAAGCTGAGCAACGCATTGCCAAACTTGGCGAGCAGCTTGATGCCAGGTCCGGCGATTGGCGCTCGGCGGAGCAGGACAAGGAGCGTTTGCAGCGCTTGGCCACTGCCGAGCACCAATCCTACGAAAGCACTCGTAAAGAGCTCGCGGTCCGGTTGGGCGAGTTGACTGCACTACAGGAACAGCTGCTGCAGGCGCGCAACCAAGTCACCGAGCTGAATGCGCGCGTGTCGGAGCTTAACCTGACGTTGCAGACCCGTGAGCAAGCGCTGGCGGATAGGCAACAGGCATTGCAGCAAGCAGCGGAACATCTTGCCGCAGCCGAGCAACGTGCGACGGCGCTGACCGAGTCACTGACGGTGTTGCAGGAAGAGTTACGCCAGAATCAATCAGCGCTCAACGAGCGTGATCAAACGCTGCAATCGGTTGAGCAGTATCTCGCGGCCGAGCGCCAAGCCAAGCTGCAGGTGCAACGGCAACTGGATGCCAGTCAGTTGCAAGCCCGACAATTGGAGGCGCACCAGCAGGAACGCGACAAATTCATATTAGAGCAGGCCAATGAGCTGGAGCAGTTGCAGCACACGGTCGGCGAATTGAGCGACCAGCTCGATCAATCCGAAATACTCAACAAAAAACAACAAACTCAAATCCGGTTGCTCGAAACCGAGTTAACGTCATTGCGCGCGGAACGCGAGCAGCAGGGGACGGTACTGGTGCAGACGCAGCAAGAGTTGGTAGCCAAAGGCTTGGAGCAGGGCGCCAGCGCCAATCAGGTCCAGGCGCTGCAAACGCAATTGCAACAACATGTGGAGGCGCTGAACGCCATTCGTCGCGATATTCATCATGTGGCGCAGCAGTCGCGCCATCGCGAGTCCGAGCTGCTGGTGCGCACCTTGGTGCGCGTCGACGACGAGAATGTAGTTCAGTTGTTGAATAAGCCGGTCATGGTCATCGGCAGGGCAACGGATGCGGAAATTTCCATTCAAGCGCCGTCGATCAGCCGGCGTCATGCGTGTTTGCGGGTTGGGCGCGATGTGGTAATTGTCGAAGATCTCGGCAGCACTAACGGTTGCTATGTCAACGGCAAACGTATTAAGCGACAGCTACTCAAAGATGGCGACAAGCTGGAGATTGGCGCGGTGATGTTCCGTTTTGCAACGCGCGTCAGTCAGAGTCCGTAGTGGCGGGTTTCAAACCCGCCTGTTTATACTTGCTTCAACTGCAGCGGCTGGCCATCCGGCACAAACTCCATCGATACCGAATTCAAACAGTAACGCAGGCCAGTGGGGCGCGGGCCATCGTCGAAGACGTGGCCTAAGTGGCCATCGCAACGCTGGCAGCGAATTTCAATGCGCATCATGCCGTGGCTGACGTCTTTTATTTCGCGGATATGTTGCGGGTCATAGGGCTGGTAGAAACTTGGCCAGCCGCTGCCTGATTCAAATTTGGCCGTGGACTTAAACAACGGTAGCCCGCACAGCTTGCAACAGTAGGCGCCGGATTCCTTGTTTGCCAGCAGCCCACCACAGAACGGCGGTTCTGTACCTTGGTTAAGCAACACACGGCGTTCTTCGGCATTGAGGTCGCGGGCCAGTGCCTCGCGTTGACTGGGGTTGAGTGTTTGCAGGTCAAAGCCACTAGCCGAAGTTGTCGTTGTCATGACGATGCTCCACGTAGCCGGCGTTCAAATGCGGTGAGCGTATTGTCCAACAAACAAGCGATGGTCATGGGGCCCACCCCACCTGGCACCGGTGTAATGGCGCGCGCTACGGGCAGCGCTTCTTGCGTGGCGACATCGCCGACCAGCTTGGACTTGCCTTCCGCAGTGGGGATGCGGTTAATGCCTACATCAATCACCACCGCGCCCGGCTTGATCCATTCGCCCCGAATCATTTCCGGTTTACCCACGGCGGCAATCAACACATCGGCGCTGCGGCACACCGCCGGCAAATCGCGAGTACGCGAGTGCGCGATGGTCACGGTGCAATCGGCCTGCAGCAGCAATTGCGCGATGGGTTTGCCGACGATGTTGGAGCGTCCCACCACCACGGCATGCAGGCCGGTGAGTGTGGGCAACGCTTCTTTGAGCAACACCATGCAGCCGCTGGGCGTACACGGCACCAGACCAGGCTGACCGGTCATCAAGCGCCCGGCGTTAATGGGATGAAAGCCATCCACGTCTTTGTCGGGGTCAATGGCCTGTAACACTCGATCAGTCTGGATCTGCTTGGGCAACGGCAGTTGCACCAGAATGCCATCCACCTGCGGATCCGCGTTGAGGTTCGCGACCAGCGCCAGCACGTCGGCCTCGCTGGTGGACGCATCGAGTTTGTGTTCGATGGAGCGCATGCCAACTTCCACTGTGGCCTTACCCTTGTTTCGCACATACACCTGACTGGCCGGGTCTTCACCCACCAATACCACTGCCAAGCCCGGCACGCGGCCATGGGCATTGCGCAGGCTGGTAACACGGTCGGTAATGGATCGACGTAAACGGGCGGCGACGGCAACACCGTCAATGAGCTGGGCAGGCATGGGTTGGGACACGTGCTCGATGAATATGGACCGTAAGTGTAGAGGCGCTTGTGCGCTGCGTCACGTGTAGCGCCGTCTTTGGCGGCCGACACGCCGGACATGCGGTGGTGCGTGGCAGAATCGAAACAGAACCTAACGAGATTTACCCATGCGCCGTTTGTCCGCGACCCCTATTTGCTTGCTCAGCTTGCTGGGAGTGGGCGCTGCTTTGAATGCTCAGGCCGAAGTCAGGCAGATGCCGTGGGAGTCATCGCCCCCGCCGCGATTGCTGGAAGATCGTCTGCGCGTGGAAGTGGGCATATGGAATGCCGGCATAGATACCTCACTACGTTCCGACGCGACCCCCACCCAGCCGGGCACCACCCTGGATGGCGAAGCCGATGTCGGTTTGGCCGATCATCGTTTGATGCCTGAGATTGAGCTGACGCTGTTGGCCGGCAAGCGGCAATTGTTTCGCATCAACAGCTTTAGCTCGCGCCGCAGTGGCACGGCGCTCGTTACCCGCAACTTTCAATACGATGGTCAGAACTACCTGGTGGGCCAAGCGGTAAAAGGGACGCTGAATTTGGACATGCTGGGTTTTGGCTATGCCTATCGCCTGCTGAAGGCGCCGCGTTACGAGATCAACCTGGGTGTCGATGTGCAGATAACATCCGTTGAAGCCAAGCTGGTCGATTCGCCCGCGACGTTTTTCAGCGAGGCTGCCGAGGGCGTGGTGCCCATTCCGATGCTGGATGCGGAAGCGCGTTGGGAAGTATGGCCAAAGTGGCAATTACTCGGCCGTTATCGCTGGGTCGGCGCTAGCAGCGACGATGGTTCAGGACATCTGGCTGATTGGCGAGTTGGCGTGCAATGGCAGTTTAGTCAACACCTGGGGCTGGGCTTGCACTACCGAAGTTTTGACATCCAGGTCGATTCGACTTCCAACAGCCACCCCGGCGCTTTGAATTTGAACTACAAGGGCGCGCAACTGGCATTCCGCGCCAGTCTATAAAAGCCTATGGCTATGCCGCTGAGTTAAGCGGCAAGTGCGTATTCTCCGGCCCGTGGGATGCAGCAAGGGGTTGTTTCGGTTACCCGCAATACGCACAAATTCAGTGAACCACCCGGTGAATTGCTCAGGCAAGTCCGCGTAGACTGGCTACTTTAGATAGGCTGCGCGGGTGTTCCACGTGCGGTCTTACGCGGTACTCCAAAAGGATTCGGCATGCCTGTCCAGCATTTAACTGTTCGTAACTCGGTCGTGGCGCTGCCACTACTGGCGACACTGTTGGCGTTAACAGCTTGCAAGCCGGCGACGCCGGTGGCTTCCGGTGCTGCGCCTGCACCCGCAACCGAAGTGGTGGTGGGCGTGGTGGCGCCGCGCGCCGCGCCGTTGAGCTTGACCTATACCGCGCAGACCGTGGGTTCGCGCGAGGTGGAAGTACGTGCGCGCGTGAGCGGCATCTTGCTCAAGCGGTTGTATCAGGAAGGCTCTACGGTCAAACAAGGGCAGGTCTTGTTTGAACTTGATCCGGCCCCGTTTGAAGCTGCAGTGGCACAGCAACGCGCTGCGCTGGCGGTAGCCCGCGCCAATCAAACCCAGGCGCGTCGTCATCGTGAACGTGTCTTGCCGTTGGTCGATAAGGGGCTGGCCAGCCCCAAGGAACGCGACGATGCTCTATCCAGCGTCGATGTAACCGATGCCCAGGTGCAAGCGGCCGAAGCCGCGTTACGCACTGCCGAGCTCAACCTGAGCTACACCAAGGTGCGTGCTCCGATTGGCGGCATTGCCAGTCGCGAAGCGCGCTCCGAGGGCAGTTTAATTCTTGCCGATAGCGACTCCAGTTTGCTTACGCGCATCGTGCAACTGGAACCTTTGTATGTGGAATTCTCCGCGCCCGAACAGGAAGCCGTTGCGGTGCGTGCTGCCTGGCTGCGCTTGCAGAGCAAGGATCCCGGCAAGGGCTTACCCGTGCGAGTTGCCGCAGATGCCGAGCAATCGTTACTGGCCAGTCTGAGTTTTATCGACAACGCAGTGGATGCCGCCAGCGGGACGGTGCGTATGCGCGCGGTGCTGGCCAATCGCGATCGCAAACTGTGGCCAGGACAGTATGTGCGCGCCGAATTCACCGACTTGACGTTGGCCAATGCCATTACGATTCCGCGTCGTGCCGTGCTGTCTTCGGCGCAAGGCTACATGGTGTGGGTGGTGGATGCCGACAACAACGTGCAACCGCGCCCGGTCAAATTGGGCCGCGCCTTTGGCGAAGAGGTGTTGATCAGCGAAGGCTTGCAGCCCAACGAACGCTATGTGTTGGATGGTTTATTCAAAGTCCAACCGGGAGTGACTGTTAAGCCACTTGCAACATCAACCGTCACCTCGGCACACAACTCGACCAGCATGACCACTGCGCGGACTGGAGCAGGGAACAGTTAATGCTGTCACGCTTCTTTATTGCACGCCCGATCTTCGCGTGCGTGGTGTCAGCGTTCATTGTGATTGCGGGTCTGGCCGCATTGCGCGTGTTGCCCGTGGCGGAGTTGCCGGACATCCTGCCGCCGCAAGTTACCGTTCAAGCAACCTATCCCGGTGCTACCGCCGAAACCATTGCCTCAACGGTAGCGACGCCGTTGGAGCAGCAGATCAATGGCGTCGAACGCATGCTGTACATGAACTCGGCGAGTTCGGGTGACGGCACGCTGACGGTAACGCTGACCTTCGAGATCGGCACCGATATCGATCTGGCCGCGATCGCTGTCAACAACCGCGTGCAGGCGGCGTTGCCGCGTTTGCCGGAGGAAGTCAGACGCCAGGGCGTGACAGTCGGCAAGAACGGCTCGGCGATTTTGATGATGGTCGCGCTGCAATCGCCCGACAGTCGCTACGACGATTTGTTCATCAGCAACTACGCATCGCTCAATGTCATCGACGAACTCAAGCGGATTCCGGGCGTTGCCGATGCGGTGAACTTTTCCAACAAAAACTATTCGCTGCGCATTTGGTTGGACCCCAACAAGCTTGCCAAACTCGGCTTAACGCCCACCGATGTGGCCGATGCAGTGCGCGAACAAAACTCGCAGTACACCGCGGGCGCGGTGGGTGCCGAACCCACGCCGGCAGTCACCGACTTCAGGTTTACTGTGACTGCCGACGGCCGCTACTCCACCCCCGAGCAATTCGAAAACATCATCATCAGTGCCAACAGCAATGGCGCGGTGGTGCGGCTCAAGGATGTGGCGCGCGTCGAGTTGGGCGCGCAGCGCTATGACTTTAAATCGTTTCTAAATGGCGAGCCGGCGATCCCGATTGGCATCACCATGTTGACCGGCGCCAACGCATTGAAGGTATCGGCGGCAATTAAGCAGCGCATGGGTGAGCTTCAACAAACGTTCCCGGCGGGTCTCGAGTACAAGATTCCCTTCAATACCGCCGATTACGTGCAGGTGTCGATACGCGAAGTCGTGAAGACCCTGGGCGAATCGATGGCATTGGTGTTTCTGGTTGTGCTGCTGTTCTTGCAGAACTTGCGGGCGACGCTGATTCCCATGCTGGCCGTGCCGGTGTCCTTGATTGGCACGCTCGCTGCCATGCATCTGTTTGGTTTTTCCATCAACACC
Source organism: Pseudomonadota bacterium (assembly GCA_031388915.1). Lineage (GTDB taxonomy): Bacteria > Pseudomonadota > Gammaproteobacteria > Steroidobacterales > Steroidobacteraceae > CAILZL01. Next base: position 19,911 of record JANMSB010000165.1, read on the forward strand.
CTGACGCTGTTCGGCATCGTGTTATCCATTGGCATTGTGGTTGACGATGCCATCGTGGTGCTGGAGAACGTCGAACGCATCATGTCGGAAGAAGGCTTATCGCCGCGTGCCGCCACCGAGAAAGCCATGTTGCAGGTGACTGGGCCGGTAATCGCCATTGTGTTGGTCCTGAGCTCGGTGTTCATACCGATTGCGTTTTTAGGCGGCCTGGTCGGTGAGATGTACCGCCAGTTTGCCGTCACCATCGCCGTGTCGGTGGCTATTTCTGGCTTCGTCGCGCTGACCTTAACGCCTGCGTTGTGCGCCACGCTCCTGCGTGCCGAGCATGTCGTACATCATGGTGTGTTCGAACGTTTTCAGCGTTGGTTTGCAGCGCTGACGGGGCGCTATACCATCGGCGTGGGTTATTTTCTGCGGCACTCGGCGTTGGTAGTAGGCGTGTTGGTGGTGACTGTGCTGGCGATTATTGGTTTATACCGCAGCATTCCGACGGCGTTGGTGCCCAACGAAGACAAGGGCTATGTCATGGCCGTGGCCATCCTGCCCGATGCCGCCGCGCTCAGCCGTACCGACGCCACCACGAAATACGTGACCGAAGCGTTGATGAAGCAGCCCGCGATCGAAAGTGTTTTCAGTTTCAATGGCTACGATCCCATCAATACCGCACTGCGCACCAATGTCAGCACTATGTGGGTGGTCATGAAAGATTGGTCGCAGCGTGATGCGTCAGCCACGCCAGCCGCGATGGTGGAGGCGATCCATAAAGCGGGGGCTGCGGTGCAGGATGGTTTGGTGCTGGGAGTCGAACCACCGGCAATCACCGGCATTACCAATACCGGCGGCTTTGAAGCCTTTGTCCAGGCGCGCGGCAGCGCCGATCCGCGCGAGCTCGAAATGGCCACGCAAAAACTGGTGTCGGCTGCGGCACAACGCAAGGAGCTGGCCGGTGTAGCCACCACCTTTAGCGCGGCTGCACCGCAGGTGCGCATCAGCGTCGATCGCGAAAAGGCCAAGCTGCTGGGTGTGGAACTGGACGAAATTTACACCGCGTTGCAAAGCACTTTCGGTGCGTACTACATCAACGACTTCAATCGCGATGGCCGCGTATATCAAGTACAGATGCAATCCGAAGCTAGGTACCGCGCGCGTGCGGAAGACATCCGCGAGGTGTATGTCAAAAGCGATGCAGGCAAACTGCTGCCGCTGACTGCGATTGCCACCGTGGCGGAAGTCACCGGTCCTGAGATTGTGCAGCGCTTCAACGTGTTTCCTGCAGCGTCGCTGACCGGTAATCCAGCCCCCGGATATAGCTCCGGTGAAGCAATACGCGCGTTGGAAGCCGCCGCAGCTGAAGCGTTGCCGGCGGGGTTCACGCTGTCCTGGTCCAGTGCGTACTTGCAAGAGAAGCTTAGCGGCAGTAATTCCACCGGCATGCTGTTGCTCGGTATGCTGATGGTGTTTCTGATTCTCGCCGCGCAATACGAACGCTGGACGCTGCCGTTAGCGGTCATTATGGCCGTGCCGTTTGCCATGCTTGGTGCGCTGCTGGCCGTGTGGCTGCGGGGTTTGCAAAACGATGTGTATTTCCAAATCGGTTTGGTGACGTTGGTGGGCCTGTCCGCCAAGAACGCGATTCTGATCGTCGAGTTCGCCATGATCAAAACCGCCGAAGGTGCGTCGCTATTCGATGCGGCGCTGGCCGCCGCGCGCCTGCGTTTCCGACCCATCATCATGACTTCCATGGCGTTCGTGTTCGGTGTGTTGCCACTGGCCATTAGCGGCGGCGCCGGCGCCGGTAGCCGGCACTCGATCGGCACCGGCGTGATCGGCGGCATGCTGCTGGCCACCTTTGTCGCCACCCTGTTCATCCCAGTGTTCTACGTCTGGGCGGTCAAGTTGAGTCAGGCGCGCCGCCCCACGCCGCAGAAAACATGACAAGCTGAGCGCGACTACCTAAAATGCGCCGCCCTGCGTATCCCAGATCACTGCGAGTGCGGGAGACTCCGAGTCTCCACAACAGGTCGTAACGGACAGAGTGCGAAGTGTTTGATAGCGTGGGGCTGTAGCACAACCCCAGTTAAATGTGAGTGCAGGAGACTCTCGAGTCTCCATAACAGGTTGGCACTGCGATGATGCAAAATGTTTGATGGTGTGGGCCTGTAGCACAACCCCAGTTAAATGTGAGTGCAGGAGACTCCGAGTCTCCATAACAGGTTGGCACTGCGATGATGCAAAATGTTTGATGGTGTGGGCCTGTAGCACAACGGTTAGTGCAGGAGACTCATAATCTCTTGGTTGCAGGTTCGAATCCTGCCGGGCCCACCATTTTTCCACGCATGCCGTCGCCATGGGGGCCAAAGGTTTACCGAAGTCAACCCATATGCAGACCGACGCCGATCCTGATCCCCTCACCCAGAGCGATACGCAATCGTCGTTCCAGCGCGCGATTCGTGCGCGGGCGCTGGACACCATCAATCTGCAAATCAATCAGCCCACGGCCTCGTTGCGGCGTAGATTGATGACGGGGGCGATGGTGTTGGTGATCGTGATGCTGTTGGTGCTGACGATTGATTTCGGTGTGCGCGTCATGCACCACATCATGCAGATATGGGGCTATGAAGAAGTTCCTGTGCCGCCGCCGGTGATTGATCCCACGCAGCCTTTTTACATCACGGTTGAGCCCCCGGTCGAAGCCGGTCAGGCCACCAGCACCGGCAATTCGGCTGCTGCTGGTTCCGCCAGGTAATCACTGCGCGGTATTTGCCACAGCCCAATGCGCCATACGCTGGCGTGCGGCAATACGATCCGTTTACACTGCGCGCACGATTCGATGAACCTGCTGTTGTTGGTGTCCCTGAAGTGACTTCTCGTCGCGTGCAATCCTGGGTTTGGTGGCTGCTGCCGTTCTTGGTGGCGCGCGCCCTCATGCCCGTGGGGTTCATGGCGCAGGCGCAGGACGGCAAGTTACAGATCGTGTTTTGTAGCTCGGGCTTCGCTCAGCCCGGCACGGATCACGATGATGACGGTAATAACCACGCTACTGCACAAAACGATTTCTCCTGTCCGTTTGCTCAAGTGGCTGCGGCGCCGTTGCTGGATATCAGCAGCAGCGAAACCATTTCCTACATCCCCACTGCGGAAATTCTTCCGCCCGCCGAATCGCCGTATTACGCGGTCGGCCCACCGCGCTTCATTGCGACGCGCGGCCCACCTGCTCACGCCTGAAAACGCTGTTTGCTCACGACCGCGTGTCGTGGCGATAACGATTCGGGTTTGCAGGTTGATCAC
>JANMSB010000181.1:0-5735 GCA_031388915.1 Pseudomonadota bacterium
CATCGGTGCCGGTGTCGGTTGGATACTCACGCAACGCTTGTGCCGCATCCATGGGCATCGGCTCTGCCGGTTTGACTGGCTCGGGCTGCACGGGCGCAACCACCGGTGCTGCCGCGACGCTTGTCGACGCAACGGCCGGCGCGGGTGCAGGCCGTTGCTGCCACCACCACAACGCCAACCCTGCACACAGCAAAACACCACACGCGCCCAAGATAGTCCACTGCCACCAAGGCCGTGTCCGCCAACGTCCGGCCACTTCAGTGGCCGCTTTGCGCACCAGCCCGACGCCAACCTCGTGTTGGTCCTGTGTGTAAGCACCCAGCAACGCGCGGTCGCAAATGATGTTGATCAACCGCGGCACGCCATGACTCACACGATGCACTTCGCGCAAGCTGCGTTCGGTAAAGATCTCCTTGGTGGCGCCGGCGACCTGCAAGCGATGCCGCACATAAGCAGCAGTGTCATCGCGGCTCAAGGGCGCCAAGTGGTAGCGGCCGGTGATGCGTTGCGCCAGTTGGCGCAGATCGCTGCGGTCCAGCAACTCGCGTAGTTCTGGTTGGCCGATCAGGATGATCTGCATCAGCTTGTGGGTGGCGGTTTCTAAATTGGTGAGTAGCCGCACCTGTTCCAGCGTTTCCGGCAGCAGGTTCTGCGCCTCATCAATAATGACCACTACCCGACGACCCTTGGCGTGTGTGGCCAGCAAGCGCGAGTTGAGCACATCCACCAGATCCTTGACGCTGCGAGCATTTTCGTCGCTTAAGAAAATACCCAGTTCTTCGCAAATGCTCAGCAACAACTCTGCCGGCGACATGCGCGGGTTGAGAATCACGGCGACGTCGGCATGCTGTGGCAACTGTTCCAGCAGCGTGCGCACCACCGTGGTTTTGCCGGTGCCCACTTCGCCGGTGAGTTGAATGAAACCACCGGCCTCGTTCAACCCATACATCAAATGCGCCAACGCCTCCGCGTGCCGCTCGCTCATATAGAGGTAGCGCGGATTGGGGGTGATGGCGAACGGCTTTTCGCTTAGGCCGAAAAAGCTCGTGTACATAGTGCTGTGTTGTTCATGAAGTGGCGGCAATGATGCCTGTTGTGGTGCAGTCGTGCCAAGTTAAAGACGGGTCACGCGAAATCGCTTCGAGAGCCGCAGGTCCTCCCTGTGGGACAAGCTCAGCGACCGGAATAGCGCAGTCCGGTCGCTGAGCGGAGTCGAAGCGCAGCGTCAAGGTTTAACCAACGCATTGCCGCGTTTCAGCGCCAGCGCGCCATAACGCTCGCGAATACGATCCACCGTGGCGTCCAGTTCGCGATTGCGCTGTGATTCTGGCGCAGCAAACAGTTCCAGTTGCTGCGCTTCGGTCAGGTCTGAGACGCCCACGCCTAGCAGCCGCAATGCGGTCTGTGGTTGCTCGTTCAGCCAATCGTTCAGCAACTGCGTGGCAATGCGGGAAATCACCCGGGTTTCTTGGGTGGCGGGTTGGAAGTGCTGCTGGCGAGTGTAGGTGCTGAAATCGCGCCGCCTGATTTTGACCGTCACACACGCTGCTTGCAGTTGCTTGGCGCGTAGGCGGGTGGCGGCGCGATCGGCCAGGGCTTGCAGCTCGATGCGCAAACGCGCCGGATCGGCAATGTCAGTTTCGAAGGTGGTTTCGGCGCTGATTTGTTTTTCATCCCAATCGGCGATGACGGGTCGATCATCGAGGCCTGCGGCACGTGCCTGAATCTGTGACGTGTGTTTGCCGAAGATGGCTTTCAACGTTTGCTCAGGCGCCAACCGTAAATCACGAAAGGTGCGAATCCCCAACGCCAGTACCTTCGGCGCAGTTTTGTTGCCGATGCCAAACAGCCGTGTGATGGGCAATGGATCCAGCACGACGTTGATTTCATCGCCACGCACCACCATCAATCCATCGGGCTTGCCCAGGTCCGAAGCGATCTTGGCCACCAACTTGTTAGGCGCCACGCCCACCGACGCCGTCAGTTGCGTGTGTTCGCGAATGCGCTGCTTGATGCGTGCGGCAATCTGTTCGGCAGTGCCGAGTGCAGATTGACTATGCGTGACGTCGAGAAAAGCTTCGTCCAGCGATAAGCCTTCCACCAGCGGCGTGAACTCGTGGAACACTTGAAAGATTTGCTTCGAAACAGCTTGGTAGTGCGCCATGCGCGGCCGCACGCAAATGGCTTGCGGGCAACGTTGCAAGGCTTCACGCACCGGCATTGCGGAACGCACACCGAAGGGTCGTACTTCATAGCTGGCCGCCGCGACCACGCCGCGTCCGCCGGTGCCGCCGACAATCACCGGCTTGCCGCGCAACTCAGGATGGTCGCGTTGCTCGATGGATGCGTAGAACGCATCCATATCAACATGCAGAATGGCGCGGGACATGGTCTTTAGTAGGGGCGGTTCGTGAACCGCCTTGCTTGGGTTACATGAGACGAGAAGGGCGGTTCACGAACCGCTCCTACGCCGCATGGATATATGTATCGCAGCGTCAATGCTGCTGGTCACTTCTTCTTCCAGCCGCCTGCATCCTGGTAGTACCAACCACTGGCTGCCTTATCGATCCAACGCTGCGCGAAAGTGGCGCGAATATCCGCTTCCCATTCCGGATGATTGTTGGCCTTGGCAATCTCGCGATACAGATTGCCGCGATCGGTATTTTCATCGCTCACCATTTTCTTGGCGGCATTGCGTTCGGGCAGCGGAATGACGTTTTGATCACGCACGTCCACCAAGCCGGTGCTGGTTAGGCCTACTGCACCCGAGTCGTAGTACTTCTTCAACTCGCCATGCCGCGCTTCCATGGTTTGGGTGATCTGCCGAATTGCCGGGGTGGCGACGTTTAAATCCGCAGCCTGCGCCTGCGCACTGGGAATGATGAATTCCAACACCTGGCCTACCGCTGATAACAACAGTCGGCCGCCTTGGTGATATAGCGAAGACTGCGGCGCACCACTCGCAGGCGCGGCCTTCTTGCCTGCCGGACCCCACACATCTTCGATGATGCGATCCGCCGCCTTCTCGGCCGCGGCAGCGGGGAAGTACACATTGATGGTGACGCAGGCGGTTAGTAGCACCAGGGCCAGCAGACCCAACTGCCGGAGCGGGGATTGGAGTGCGAGTGAGCGCATGAGCGGATTCCTCAATGGGTGAATGGGTCACATGGTATCGGGCATCGTCGCCGGCGATGTTGATCGTCTGGTACTCGTAGACCCCCGGAGATGGCGTTAAGTTCTGATTGGCAGGATGTCTGTTCACGCCTGGGAAGGAACTTGTCATTTCGAGAGCAGCGAGAAATCCTTCTTTATATGAGAGTACGCAAGATGAAGCATCTGAAAGATTTCTCCCGTCGGTCGAAATGACAAAAATCAGTAAGGCGTGCGCCACGCTTTGGGTAATTCCAAGGGTACGACCTTGGACAGCGCATCGGTCACCATGCGCAATTGATCGGTATTCAGTAACGGTGTGACGGTATTCAGCACAGCTTGCAGCTCATCATGCTTATTGCAGTAACGCGCCAATGCTGCGTTGCTGACCAATGCCGAGAAGTAGGGCAACCATTCGGTCTCGGACCAATCCTTGTGGGGTGGTGTATTGGCAATCTGATCGGCGTGAGTGCGCCAGGCATTCGCATTGCCGGACCATGTCGCAGCGGCATTCACTACCCATTTGCCGTTGACATCGTCGAGTACCAAAACAAATCGCGGCGTCAGTTCCGACGCTATGCCTAGCTTGCCATCGAGCTTGTCATAGACATCGTGAAAGTGGCCTTTGGTGTATACCGATGGCGCAGCACCGATCAAATCACCGAGACGCACGGTGACGGTCTCGACCACCTTGAACACCGTTTCGCCTTCGCAACGCAGGTTGCGGCCGCCGCCGCACGATGAATGCACAAACAAGTATGGCGACTGCCAGCGAACTTGTTTGCGCAGAATTCGTTCGGCATTCGATTGCGAATTTGCGCGCACGGCGGTGTTGACCAGTTGCGCAATGGGGCCGTTATGTATGCCGATCTGTGCGGCGTAGCCGCCTTCATCCAGCGCTTTGACCGTGGCAGTGACTTTGACGGGTGTATCCATTAGCACCAGCTCGGCGGCCTGCGCTGTCTGATAGGGCCAACTGCCGACTAACGCCACGGTAATGGCCAGCCACTTTATATGTCGCGACATGATGCCCCCGGATGACAGCCTGTTGACGAGATCAGATTCTACTCGCTGAGTTCGACCCGGTAACCCTGTCGCCGTAAGCGCTAGTGCACACTTGGCCCTCCAAAGACACCTCGACTCCGCTCGGTGAACGGAAGATCGATTCCGGTCGCTGAGCGGAGTCGAAGCGTCCTGCTGATTTAGCCGCTTACTTCACCACCGGTCCAGATGACTCGGTTATTGCCTTCAGTTGCGCCACCAAGCGCGGCCAATCGACCCGCGTGGCATTACCGATCACGTCGATACGCGGTACGCCCTTGCCCTTGACTAGGTAGTAACCGCCGTCTTTAGCGGGCCCAACGCCATTCATGAAACAAACATCATTTGTCAGTCGGCAATTCAAGCCGAGTTTGTCGTAATTGAAATCTTCAAAGAACTTTAAAAACCCGCTTTGCAAGGCGGCTGCGACGCCACCGCCGGAACCACCGATGCTGCCAATGTTTTGTATTGCTCGTTGGCTGATACGATGTTTGCTGCGATCCTTGGCCGGGGTATACAGGCGCGCATCGAACGACACCGGCTGCCAATTAAACAATTCTAGATCGCTGATTTCGCCGGATAGTCGGCCGGTGATGCGGCCGAACGAAAAGGCCTGCGTGACTTGCTCCAAATCCAGTTGTTGAAAGGCAATGTTGGCAGTAAAGCGCGGCCACTGTGTCAGCGCGCCTTCCAGGCGCATATCGCCGATGCTGGCCGTGCCGTCGAAAACTTGCGCGTTGAGCGTGGCGCCCAAGGTCAACACGCCTTCTTCCATACGTAGCTTGGTGATCTTGCCGGAAAGCTCGCCACCAAACTCCGGCCAACCGAATGCCTTGGATAGTTGCGCGACATTAATCGGCTCAATAGTCGCATCCAGCATAAACGCCAATTGTGGCGTGCCCAGCTTGCGCACTCGAAAGGCTTCCAGCGCCAGTGCGCCGTTAAAGATAGGGATACGTGTTGGCTCGGTAATGCGCACGTTGGTATCCCACAGATCCAATTGCAGTTGCGTTGCGCCCAATTCAAGACCCAGCAAGCTGCCGCTGTGCCAGCTCAAGGTTGAGCGTGGTGGTGGAGCATCTTCATCAAGCTGCTTGCGCCAATGGATGTCGCCGTTCACTTGCTCGAAGCGCAAATTGCTGCTGCCGTCATCGGCATGCAAGTTGTGCAGTTGCATGTCCACCCTAACGGGCGTGCTGTCTTGCACTTGCAACGTGCCAACCAGAGAACCACGGGTATTGAGGTTCTTGAAACTGCTGTCCAGTAAAAACGGTTGTAAGTAAGTGGCGAAGCTGCCGGGAAACTGCAACTGATCAATTTGCTCCTGTAGCGCCGGTGCTGGGTTGGCGGCATCGAGTTGCAGTTGGCCGTGTGCCGAGCCTGACAATACTTGTTGTTGCTCAATGTGGAACTGTTGCAGTTGCACACCTCGCGCGCCATTCCACACGCCTGCGGCATTTAGTGTGAGCGGATATTTGCTTAAGTCCACAAACACCGGCTCGGCATAGGCTTGGCCGCTGGGCGCGCTGAGCTGTGCACGGATT
>JANMSB010000260.1:0-5764 GCA_031388915.1 Pseudomonadota bacterium
TTCGAAATGACAAGTAAATCAGATCTCCCTTCGGTCGAAATGACAGTGGCAAGTTAATCAGAGGTTCCTTACTCATAAGGAAGGGTCGAACGCTGGCTGGCTGGCGTGGCCTCGCGCTTGAGCTTGCGCATTGCCTGCTGCAATTTCTCGTCCAGCCGCTCGGCGCTGGTCGGATCGGGCGTCACCTTGGGGCTGAAGACCAAGGGCGTCCAAATATCACTGAAACGATACCAACGCATACACTCCCCACCCTCAATCTGCCGGCGCGATCCGATTCCCCATCCAAGGTCGTACGTTATTTCGGTTTGTAGTTTTTGTTACGTTCTTCGAATAACTCGACTTCGCGATTCGCATCGACCCGTTTGATGCCGTACATCTCCTGGATCTTGCCCAGCAACTGATCGCGTTTGCCGGCAATCTCATCCAAATGATCGTCGGTGAGCTTGCCCCAACGCGCGCGCACGGTGCCTCTGAACTGCTTCCAGTTCCCTTCAACAATTTGCCAATTCATAAAATGATTCCCGTAGTGGAGTTAACGCCGTTAGCCACCGGCGCATCACCGTTCACTGGTACCGAGTAGCTTGCAGCGACGGCCGCAATCACACCGTTCGGTGCCGAACAGATAGGTCGATGTAATGAGCACACCGTGTTTGCAACAAGCTGTTGCTGCTGCGCCGGCCATCATGCGCTTTTTATGTGACCGTCTGTGGCTTTTCGCCCCATTCAAGCCCAGGGCGGATTTCGGAGTGAAACAGGTGTATCCGCGCCGACCGGCGACACCGTCAATTACCTGTTTGCTCATTGCCTCAAAAATTCAATGTACGCCAGCAGACAGAGCGCCGACCAGAAAGCTGCCACTGTACGTCCATGGAGTTGCGATGCGATTGCGTCACTCACTCTTTAGCGCGAGGTTCGCTTTTATGAAGTACTACAAATTTGCCGTTGCAGTAGCCGCCATGATCGGTACGACGACCGCGACGACACTTAGGGATCGCATTAGGGATCGCAGAGGTAACTAGCGCCCGTTAATAACGCGAACGCAGGTTTCAAATGACGTGGCACGCCGCACACACCGCTTCCCAAACCGGCTTGCATGGACACTTCTTAAAGCAGGTGTCGAATGCAGGTGGAATTGGGTTATTCAATCAGTCTCAAGGAATTTGTCATGAAAAAATTTATCTCTGCTGCCGCACTGCTATCCATCGGGATGCTACCGGCTATCGCACATAGTGCTGCGCCGATCCAGGACAATCCCAGCGGCCCCTATGTCGGCATTGGCTGGGGTCAATTCGATCTCGATATTCAAAGCCTCAGCGATGTCGGCACTGCGACCACCGATATCGTCAAGTCAGACGGCGATGCCTGGAAGGCCTTCGCGGGTTGGCGCGTGAATCCTTATCTGGCCTTCGAAGCCGCCTATATCGATTTTGGCCGCACCGGCGACCGCTTTACGACCAGCGGCTCTAACGGCAATTACGACGTGGATATCAGTGGCTTTGCGCCCTACATCGTCGGCAGTCTGCCGTTAGGACCCGTGGAATTGTTCGCCAAGGCCGGCAGCTATTTTTATGATGTCAAATTAGACGTCGATTTCGACAACCCAGGCCCAGATGTGGATTCCAGCCATTCGCGCAACGACTTCCTATACGGCGGTGGTGTGGGCGTGACGATTGCCAACCACGTTGCGTTGCGGGCGGAATACGAAAGAGTAGAGATAAAGAATGCAAATGACTCCGATACCTTCTGGCTTTCCGCCGCTTGGCGTTTCTGATTCAGTAAGTAATTGACTTGAGCGCCACACCTTGATCGGGTGTGGCGCCTGCCCGCCAAGTGTTAGCAAGCAACAGCGCACACATGGAACATGGATTACCTTGTCAACATGGTCCGAGACAGCGTCGAGGCTGGCGGACGCGATCACTTTTCCTGCAGCTCGAGCGCTTGGGACCTATTGCTTGAGCTGGGCCACACCTTCGGCTGGAAACCGCTCGGCACCAGCTATGCACCCAGCGACACGGCAATGGCGCCGGACAATCCCACACGGCACGACTATCGCCCCAGTGATCGCCAGGACAGCAAACTAGTCGTCGCTGCCGACGCCCTCGCCTGGGCCGCGGCATTAAACGAGGCGCGCAGCTCACCGCATCTAGCAATCATGCTCGAAGAGCGACGCTTGGTTGCCACCTCAAGCAACACCTCTAGCGCAGATGCTCTGCGCAGCGTCAATACGCCCTTCGTCTCCACCATGGACGAGTTCATCGCCTACGCCTTCGGTGGCGCATTTGAATTCTTCCGCTCGCCATAGTCAGATTGAGCTGCTACGCACCGAGTTGATCAAACTGCTGGTATGCCTTGTTGAGCCAGTTTTTCACGCGTTGGCGCTCCAACAGCCCTAAGCCGGTAGCGGCTTTCTCGGTTTGTTGTGTTGCCGCCCAGAAGCTCGAACTATGAGCGTCGATCTTTTGTATGGTGCTGTCCTGCAATTTGCGCACGGTGACGATGACCGCACCCAGTGATTTGGCGCGTTCCAGTTGGCCGGACGCTTGCAAAATATCGAACTGATCGCCGCGCACTTCATTAAGCACCAACACCAACCGCATGCGATCGCCAAATTGATCCAGCAACTTGCGCAGCAGGTCCACGGAATCGCGACCACTGTCCATGACATGCCAGTAAGTCAATGACAATCCCATGTCGCCGGCAACATCGAGTAATCCAGAATCATCCATCCAACTACTCAGAAACAAATGCGTTTGCGCCGCCAGATCCACCAACACGCGCTCGCTCGGCGACTGGCTCGCAGCTTCGATAACGGCGTCCAGTGCGGCATAACTATCGACGATGACGGGCTGGGCATAATCGCTGTAAAAGCGCAGCAGCGCGCCGTGCGACTTGTCGCTGTCGTAACCTTTGAAGGCCAGGTCGCGATCAATAAAATATTGCGCCAGTAAACGCGACACCAACGACTTACCGACTCCGCCTTTTTCGCCGCCGATCAAATGCACTTTGCTCATGATGTTTCCTGTGAAAAAAACAAACCGCCGCACCTGACCCAGGTGACGGCGGCAACTGGACACAAGAATACCTTGAGAATGGCCGCGTTGATCAGGCGCGACTTGAAAAATTACCCGTCAGCAGAAAGCGCAGGGATGCATGCCCATCTACTTTAACAATTGAATCGTTTTGATGACCGGCTTGGCCCGACGTTGTGCGTCGAACAATCCCCAGTGCGCCTCTTCCGGGTGCACACCCGGCACGGGACTCTCATCGTTAACGCGCCATGGCGCATCGAAGGCCGAGAAGTAGGCGAACGCTGCTTGCCTGCTTGGCTTGAAACGCTGTTGCAGGGCTGCGTAAAAACTGGCTTGGCGTGCGGGTGTATAGCCCATCGCCTCAGGCGCAGTGGGCACGCCGGTTTCTTTCACCAGCACCGGGCCACAGGCAACTGCTTGCAACTTCGTCACGACATTGCCGACGAATTCGGCGGCATTGGCATCGGGCGCATTGCGAAACCACGGCTCAAAGATCGGATGAATGTTCACCAACATGAAGTCGCTGGCTTGCATGATGACCGTGGCGTTGGGCTTCAGAAACAGATGAAACGGTTCGGTGGTCGTCAGCGCCAATTGCGGCACTTGTTGACGTAGTTGATTCACACCTGCCGCCAGCTGCGCGGCGCTCGCCTGCTTGGCATAGAGACGTTCGTTACCGAGCGAAATGCCCACCACCACTGTCGGGTGTCGCTTGGCCGCCGCCACCGCGGCAGCGATCTCCCGCGTATTACCGACATCCCATATGCCCAATATCAGGGCACGAAAACCCAACTGTGCAGCGATGTCCGCGACTTGGTCCGCACCATTGCTGCTGCCATAGGTAATCAAACCATCGAAGCGCGGACGCAATGCTTGTAGATCTTGTTTGATGCTGGCCGGATTGGCCTGCGTGAGTTGGCCATGGATAACTTGCAGCGAAGTCGGCTGGTAGGCGATCCAGCGGCCGGTCGCCATCACCGACTGCAATTGCTGGAGCGCCGGTGCAGCCGCGGGACGTGTAGCGCAACTCGGCGCGGCATACAACGGCTGCATCAGGCCGACAGGCAGAAACATGGCAGCGATAGTAATCAAGAAGCACTTTGGCCTGCTGCGCATGGCTTACCTCCATTCCAAATGTTGTGTCGCGCGTAGCGGTGGGCCACGTCCAGGACATGATTCGCGGGCATGGCCCACGCCTACCGACAAACTCGTCAAAGTTTTCGACACGAAATTTGCCTACTCGAATGTCTAGCCTACAATGCCGCCCTCGATAAATCAGTTCCTGCCTACCAAAACCCATGGAGCCCACGCATGTCCACGCCTCGTCAGGATTCACTCGTCACTCTGCAAGCACACATTCTGGAACAGCAAGCGCGCTTTCCCGAAGCCAGCGGTACGTTGAGCTGGGTTCTGTCGGCGTTATCGATTTCGGCGAAGATTATTGCTAACAGCGTGCGCCGCGCCCGTCTGGAGGATGTGCTGGGCAATGTCGGCAGCGAAAACGTGCAGGGTGAGCAGCAACAAAAGCTGGATGTGATCGCCAACGAAGTGTTGTTGCGCACGCTGGGCAAACGCGATGGTGTGGCGGTGGTGGCCTCTGAAGAAAACGAAGAGCCGGTGATGCTGCGTGAAGTGGGCGCGGGCAAGTACTGCGTGTTATTCGATCCGCTGGATGGCTCTTCCAACCTAGATGTGTGCGGCGGCGTGGGCACCATCTTCAGCATTCTGCGTTACGACAATCCCAAACACGTCGACAACGGCTGGTTGCAAGCCGGCACCAAGCAAGTCGCTGCGGGCTACGTGCTGTATGGTTCGTCCACCGTATTGGTGATGACCATCGGCATGGGCGTGGACATGTTCGTGCTCGACCCGGCCATCGGCGCGTTTATACGCGTGGCAGAAAACCTGAAAATCCCCCAGGCCAACAAGAGCTACTCGTTGAATGAAGGCAACCGCCTCACCTTCCCCACCGGCTACAACAAGTATTTGGATTGGGCGCAGGGCAATGGGTATTCCAGCCGCTATGTCGGCGCGATGGTGGCCGACGTGCATCGCATTCTGCTCAAGGGTGGCGTGTTCATGTATCCGCCCACCAAGAAAGCGCCGAATGGCAAATTGCGTTTAATGTATGAAGCCAACCCCATGGCGTTCTTGATCGAACAAGCCGGCGGCAAGGCCATGGTCACTCCCGAGCAACGCATTCTGGATGTGCCACCCACTGCCATTCATCAACGCGTGCCAGTGGTGCTGGGCAGCGCCGATGAAGTGGAGCATGTGTTGACGCATTTGCGCGCCCACCCGTAAGTTGGGTGTTTAATTGAGAAACTTTTGAGTTCCGTCATGCCCGCGTAGCCGGCATCCAGTAAAACAACAATTGATTTGATGCCGCAAAGTACGTCCCTTCCCCTGCGCAAGCGGGGGAAGGACAGGATGGGGGCTTCCACAAAAAACTGCGCAACTTCAGCGCTCATTGCAAGATGCCCCCACCCTAATCCTCTGCCGTGCAGGAAGCGCAAATGGTGCGGAGCGCATGGATGCGCTGGAGCAGCCCCCGCTTGCGGGGGAGGGAATCGGAAATGTTGATCAAGCCTCCGCCCGACTCCGCTGCCGAATAATCCGCACGCAGTCGATGTCCGCTTCCAGATAAGCGGCCTTAAGGAACTGGTCGTACATGGCCTCCTGCGCCGGCTGATCGTATTGCTTGCGCTCCAATTGATACGCAAAACGCAGTTGCA
>JANMSB010000292.1:0-1620 GCA_031388915.1 Pseudomonadota bacterium
CGATGTCGTTTGCAGTTGGTCTTTGGCGCTCATGAGTAAGTGCACCAACCAAATCACCAGCACAAACCCCGCCGCGGCAATCAACAACATGCCGCTCACGCCAACTATCTCGACAAACAAGCGCGTCAACACCGGCCCGACAATCGCGCCAATGCTGCCGCCCGCAGCAATCACCGCAAACAAGCGCGTGGCCTGCGTCGGCGCAAACGTGTCCACCATCAGGCTCCAGAACACCGAGATCATGATCAGATTGATCACGCTGAACCACCAGTAATACGCGGTGGCAACCCACAGGTTGTCGATGGAAGTTTGAAATAAACCGTAAAAGATCAGGATGTTGATAATCCAGAACCAGAACATACCGGGCAGCACCCGTGACAACTTGAAGCGTTCGGTCAGCCAGGCAAACACCGGCGCGCACAACACCGTCAGAATCAGCGTGCCGGTAAACAGCTTGGGCAGTTGGTCGGTGCCTACCACGGTGGCCATGGCATCGCGCACTGGCCGCAGAATGTAGTAGCTGCCCATCAATACGAAATTGCATAGGAACGCCAACAGCACCACTGTGCGCTCATGCGGTTTGATGTCGGCGAACACGCTGACCAGCCCTGTAAGTTTTTGTGTGTCTAGTGGTTCTGCGGCGGCGCCACAACGACGGGAGTTTCCGTGCGGATCTGCTGTCGATGTTGCTGATTGATGGTGATCACAGCCTGCTTGCCGCGCGCCATGTTGGTTTCAGAAATTTCGATAGCCTTGGAGAAGCGGTGTCTAAGCTGCAAGGTATAGGCGCCGCTGATCCAGCTCCAAAAACTATTGACGAAAATAGCCTCATCTAAGTCGCGCCATTTCACGCCGGCAATGCCGCGTTTCCACGGTAACACGCCGGAATAAATCCACACCCCGGCATCGTCGTAGTACAAGCGATAGCTGCGTAGCAGCATCACTTGGTAACCAATGAACAACAGACCCACTAGCAGGATCAAGGTAGCAATTTCCCAGTACGTCGGTTGCCAGTACACGGCCGTGGCGCCTAGCCCCAGCAACAACAGCAAGCGAATCGCGATGCCGACATACGCAGTCCACGATTTTCCGCACAGGGTAATCGCCGAACTGGAGGCCTGGGATGATGTGTCTTGATCCTGATCCATAACGGCGACCTTGTTGTTGGATGAGATTGGGTTGAACCAGTCAATGGGCTGAGGGTGGGCGCTGTGGATTCTACTTCAGTACACTGTTGCTTCATCAATCCTTATCTGGCCGTAACGTGTTTCATATCGTTTTGTTCGAGCCCGAAATTCCGCCCAATACCGGCAATATCATTCGCTTGAGCGCCAACTCCGGAGCGCGCCTGCACTTGATCGAGCCGCTGGGTTTTGATGTGTCGGAGAAAAGCTTGCGCCGGGCGGGCCTGGACTATCACCAGCTAACGCACATGCAGGTGTGGCCATCGTTGACGGCTTGTTTCGACGCCATCGCACCGAAACGCTGGTTTGCACTGTCGACGCGCGGCGCGCAGCGTTACGATCAGGTGAGCTATCAGCCCGGTGATACGTTTGTGTTTGGTCCGGAGACTCGCGGTCTGCCACAGGCATTATTGGAGCAATGTCCGCCGGAGCAGAG
>JANMSB010000299.1:0-8352 GCA_031388915.1 Pseudomonadota bacterium
GCAGGCTGCGGCAAGGATGGCTCACCGCTCCAGGCGCGACGGCGCAACAGGCTATTGATACGCGCCAACAGAATGTTGAGATCGAATGGCTTGGGCAAGTAGTCATCCGCGCCGCTGTCAAAACCATTGAGCACATCCTCGGGACGGTTGAGCGCAGTGAGCATCAACACGGGCACGAATTTATGAGCCTTGCGCAACTCGCGCACCACCGCAAACCCATCCATGCCGGGCAACATACCATCCAGCACCACGACATCGGCGGCGTGGTTCGCCAGATACTGCAAAGCCGCTTCGCCGCTATCGCACACTGTGACTTCGTGGCCTTCGGCTTCCAGGTTAAAGCGCAGACCCTCAGCCAGATGCGCTTCGTCTTCCACGATCAATAACTTGCTCATGACGTGAGCCTGGGCAACCGCAGCGTAATGGTCGCACCCTTCCCCTCGCCTTCGCTTTCGGCAAACACGCGGCCACGATGTTTTTTGACAATGGAACGGACGATGAACAGTCCCAAGCCTGTGCCTTTCACCTTGGTACGAGCGCGGCCGGTGCGATAAAAACGTTTGAAGATGCGCTTCAACTCGTTACGCGGAATGCCTACGCCTTGGTCGCTGACGCGCACTTGCAATTCAGTGTCACCGGCGAGGATTTCCGCCGTCACCTTCACGCCATCCGGCGAATACTTCACGGCATTGTCGAGTAGATTGGCAATGGCTGTGTGCAATTCTTCAGCATCGCCCATCACCATTGCATGGAGCGGGTTCGTCTCAAGCACTGCCAGCGCGGCTGTATCCAGTTGATGTCGCTGACGCGCCTGGGCAGCACATTCCTGCAACAAGGTCGCCATGTCCACCGGTGCCCAGTTGCGCTGGCCATTCTTCTGCGCGATCTCCGCCGTGCGCAATACCTGCTCGACGGTGCCCATCAGGCGCTCGGTGTCCTTGTGCATCACCCGATAGAACTCTTGCCGCTGCGATTCGGTCACCTCGCGAGATTGCAACGTCTCCAGATACAGGCGGATCGAGGCAATGGGAGTTTTGAGCTCGTGCGTGACGGCGTTAATAAAGCTGTCGTGCTGTTCGTTGCGGCGAATTTCGCGCACCAGAAAGATGGTATTCACAATCAGTCCGGCAATGATCAAGGAAAACAGCACAATGCCGACCACCAGCGCGGTGACGCCGCGCCAGCGCAGAATCCAGGTGATGTTGAGCACAATCGCAATGGCAACCAGCGTACAACCCAGGACGATGAAGAACGCGATGGTGCTGCGACGAGTGGTGATCTGCATGATGCCGGGAGTGTACCGCCTGCGGCCGCTGCCAGCATGATCGTGCCGGCGGACATCTACATACAACGATCTGA
Source organism: Pseudomonadota bacterium (assembly GCA_031388915.1). GTDB lineage: Bacteria > Pseudomonadota > Gammaproteobacteria > Steroidobacterales > Steroidobacteraceae > CAILZL01. Next base: position 1,360 of record JANMSB010000299.1, read on the forward strand.
CTGTAGGAGCGGGCATGGCCCGCGCCTACAACGATTCACTAATACATTACTGCTAGCTCGCCGGATCAACCACGGCCGGCGAATCCACGCCGAATTCCTTCACTCGGCCATCGTAGCGCGGCAGCTTGATATTTTTGGCCAGCCCCATCCAGCTCAAGGCCTTGATGCAGTACCAGTTGACATCGATTTGCCACCACAGCAGGCCATGACGCGCCGACTGAGCGTGGGCGTGATGATTGTTGTGCCAGCCTTCGCCGAACGTCACCAGCGCCACCCAGAAATTATTGGTGGAATCATCGCCGGTATCAAAACGCTGCGAACCCCACAGATGATTGGCCGAGTTCACCAACCAGGTGCAATGCAGGCCCACGGTAACGCGCAGGAAGATGGTCCAAAACACGATAGGCCAACCCCAGATAGCGAGGATGGTGAGCCCCAGCGTGGTCAGCGGCACCCAATGGTACTTGCTGATCCAGACGTGAAATTTGTCCTTCATCAAGTCGGGTACATGCGGCGCGAGTTCGCTGGTGGATTGCGCCAGCGCCTTGCCATTGAGAATCCAGCCCATGTGTGACCACCACTTGCCGTCGCGCGGCGAATGCGGATCGCCGGGCTGATCGGTGTACTTGTGGTGTTTGCGATGGGTGGCCACCCAGAAAATCGGCCCGCCTTCCAACGCCATGGTGGCAAATATAGTGAGCAGGTACTCCAGCCACTTCGGCGCTTTGTAGGAACGATGGGTCAACAAGCGGTGATAGCCCATGCCGATGCCTAAGCCACCGGTAATCCACCACAGCACCGCCGCCGCCAGCAACCCCTGCCAACTGAAATAGAACAGCGCCAACACGGCGCCGACATGAAATGCGGCCATGAAAAAATTGGTGATCCAATTGAATTCTTTCAGTCGCGTGGCGAAGTTGCTGGGCACAGAATCATCCTCGATGACAATTTGACTGAGATTGACGATAACAATGCTAGGTTACCGGTACTGTAATAGTTGTGTAATAGCCGACAATTCTACGGGGTGTCCGTCACAAATAGGGGCCGATTAGGTCTGCCAGCCACAGCTCAACCCCTTATTCTGCTCGGCCAAGTAACCCATCAGCGGTTGAAAATACTCGATAATCGCCGAAGCATCCATCTGGCGCGTACCGGTGAGTTTCTCCAGCGTGTCTTGCCAGGGCTGCGAACCACCGGCCGCTAGCATGGCCATGAGCTTTTCACCGGCCACTTTATTGCCGTAGATATCGCATTGCGACAGCGGGCCCTGGTAACCCGCAGCATCGCACAGCGCTTGGTGAAATTGGAATTGCAGCACAAAGGCTAGGAAGTAACGTGTGTACGGGGTGTTGCCAGGCACATGGAATTTAGCGCCGGGATCGAAGTCATCCGCGCCACGCGCCATGGGCGCGGCCACGCCCTGATATTTTTCGCGCAAGGCCCACCAGGCATCGTTGTAGTGTTCGGGTTGGGTGTCGCCTGAAAATACTTTCCAGCGCCATTGGTCGACTAACTTGCCCCAGGGTAGAAACACGATCTTGTCCAACGCCAGCTTCATTTGCGAATTGATCAAGGCGCGCTGGTCGGTTTGCGCATGCTTGACCAAGCCAATTTTTTGCAGATGCGCCGGGGTCAGCGACAGCGTGATGGTGTCGCCAATGGCCTCATGGAAACCATCGTGCGCACCGCGCTGAAACAGCGGCGTTTGTTTCTGATACATCAAGTAGTAATAGATATGACCCAGCTCGTGATGAATGGTGGTGAGCTGATCCTCGCTGGGCTCGATACATTGCTTGATGCGCACATCGGTAATGCTCAAGTCCAGGCTCCAAGCGCTGGCATGGCACACCACATCGCGATCACGCGGCTGCACCAGCAAGGACTTCTGCCAGAAACTCTCAGGCAATTTTGGCATGCCCAGCGACGTATAAAAATTCTCGGCTATACGCGTCATGTTGTTGGCCACTTCGGCATCGGCCGCATGCGCCATGTCGGCTTGCTGAATAGGCGTGGGTTTGCCTTTGAAGGCCTGCACGCGCTGTTGATAGTCGCGGTCGCGCTGGACCTGCAAGCTGCTGGACACATCCAGATCGGCAACGCCTTTATACGGCTCCAACAACGGATACAAATTCGCCCATTGCTGCGCCCACATATTGCCCAACAAGTGTGCGGGGATCAGGCCATCCTTAGGCACCACGGTATCGCCATATTTTTGATTGAGCTTGCTGCGCACCGCGCAATGTAATTGCTCGTATAACGGCTGCACCTGCGACCACAGACGCTCCACTTCGTTATCGAATGCCGCGGGCGACATATCGTAACCGCCGCGCCATAGTTCACCGGTATCGGCAAACCCCACTTCCTTGGCGCCTTCGTTCATCAATTCGACAAAACGCTGGTAATCCTGACGAATCGGTTTGGCAGTGGCATGCCAACCGGCCCAAGCCTCGGCGATCTCACTGGGGCGATGCGAGAAGTCGGTGTTGTCGATGATTTTTTCGATGTCTTGCAACGGCAGGCAGCGTTCGTTGCCAGCGGTATCCTTACTGCACCATTTGGCTGAACCGTAACTGGCCTCCAACTTAGCGGCGATTTTGGCGAGCTCGGCGCGTTTGGCCGGATCCCTAGGCGCCGGCATGGACGAACCCAACTTGATCAACAACAAAGAGCGCGCCGTATCCGGCGTCAGGCCAGTCACGTTGTTATAGCGCTTGGCTGTTTCGATGGTGCGGCTGTCGAATTCCAGGCTTTGCTCAGTGGCGGCTGCCGACAAACGCTGCGTATCATCGGTGATGTAGGTGGCCGCCACCCAGGCAGCGGCACTCCATTGCGGTTGTTTGGCGAGTAGTTCGGCATTCACCTCGCTGATGAACTGATCGGCGCTGGCGGCCGTGGGTGGTGCGGCGTCGCCAGCTTGTTTAGTGCACGCCGTGATGCACAAGCCCAGGACCGTGATACCCGCAATAACAACGCGCATGAATTACTTCCGTAAAAATTACTTACTTATTAACCCGGCGGACAACTGTATCTGCTGTTTTTTCGGCTCGTGTAGTGGCGGGTTTCAAACCCGCCTGCTTGCGCCGAAAAATTGAGGCCAGGCCGGTTTAAAACCGGCCCCTACGCAAAACGTCAGGTGTATTTATCTGCCGGGTTAATAACATTACTTACTTCACATCACCCATCAACCGGCGCACACCACGCGTCGCCAGCAATAACACCAACGCCGCCACGGCGCCAAACACGAAGATCGAAAAGAATCGCTCCGGCATGTTGGCCAGCGAATCCTGGCCGAAAAAGCCGGCGACCAAGCCGGCAATCAAGTTACCCAAGGCAGCGCCCATGAACCACACACCCATCATCTGCCCCACATAGCGTGGCGGCGATAGCTTGGTGACAGCCGACAGTCCCACTGGCGATAGACACAATTCGCCAGTGGTGTGTAACAAGTAAGTGAGCATCAGCCAAGTCGGCGCGACTTGTTCGCCGCGAACGACAAATTGCGCGGCAAAGTACAACACCAGAAATCCCAGCGACATTTGCAGCAGTCCCAATGCCAGCTTCACCGGTGTAGACGGCTCCAACTGGCGCACCCCCAACCGTATCCACAAGGCTGCGAATACCGGCGCCAAGGTAATGATGAAAAACGGATTGAAGGATTGCAGCCAGGAGGCCGGTATTTCCCAGCCGAACAGCATGCGGTTGGTATAGCGGTCCGCAAACAGATTGAACGACGAGCCCGCCTGCTCAATGCCCGACCAGAACAGTGCCGCCGCAAAAAACAATACGATGATGGCGCCGATGCGTTTGCGCTCCTCGCCGGTCAACCCGCCAAACAACAACACATAAGCGAAGTACGCCAGCGACACCGCGACGATGGCCACGCCGGTACCCTGCGCCAACAACAGCGGATCAAACCGCAGGCCGCCCACGGTCATCGCCAATATCAGAGCCAGCAGGGCAAGCAGCGCAATCTGTACCATGCGCCAATCGCGCTGACGGCGGTGTTGCAACTTCACGTCCTTGAAATCGAACGCAACCACGCCCGCATCGCCCAAGTAATGTCCAGTGATTCGGTACTGCACCAAACCCAACACCATAAACACCCCGGCCGCGCCGAACCCGTAGTGCCAGCCGATGCGCTCCCCCAAGTAGCCACACACCAATTGGCCAATGAACGCGCCTAAGTTGATGCCCATGTAGTAAATGGAAAAGCCGGCATCGCGGCGCGCGCCGCTGTTGCCGACCCCATCGTCAGCATAGAGTTGTCCAACCATGGCGCTGATATTGGGCTTGAGCAGCCCGGTGCCCAGCACGATCAACACCATGCCGATGAAAAACGTGGGCGTCGATGGCATGGCCATGGTGAAGTGGCCGCAACTGATCAAGATGCCGCCATACCACACCGCATCGCGCTGACCGAGCAAACGATCCGCTATCCAGCCCCCCGCCAGCGTGAACATGTATACACCGGCGGTGTACAAGCCATAAATTGCCGTAGCCGAGCGATCATCCAGGCCGAGACCGCCCTGTTCCACCGCTGCCACCATCGCCAGCACCAGAATGGCGCGCATGCCGTAGTAGGAAAAGCGCTCCCACATTTCAGTGAAGAACAATGTGGCCAAGCCGCGCGGATGACCAAACCAAGTAGGTGCCGACATGTGGGTTCCGTATGTAGATCGAGGGTCTGTTAACAATCACTGTCAGGAAGCGTCCCTTCCCCCGTTCGACGGGGGAAGGAGCTTATACGGCTTAAGTAAGTGCCATTCATCCTAGAGAACTTGCCTGTTGATGGCAGGTTGAGTCAATTGCTTTAACAACCTTATTGACGGCAGACTCACGTCTTCAACACTCCCTGCTCAAACTGAATGACCCAAGCTGCCACCACGTCACCGAATAACTCTGCATCCCTTGCCGCTTTGTTAGCGCCGTGGACCGGTCCTTTTGGCGGCGTGCCGCCGTTTGCCACGGTCAAGGTGGCAAACTTCGCCGCCGCGCTGCAAGCCGGCATGGATGAGCAATTGCGTGAAATCGAAGCCATTGCACACAACCCCGCGCCCGCGAATTTTCACAACACCCTTACCGCACTGGAAACCGCCGGCCATACGTTGGAGCGGGTGCTGGCAATTTATGGCGTTTATAGCGGCGCCTTAAGCGATGACGCCATGCAGGCAGTGGAACGCGACATGGAACCACGACTGGCCGCATTTCATGATCTCATCACGCAGAACGAAGCCCTGTTCAAGCGCATCGCGGCGGTATACGCAACGCGCGAACACAGCGACCTGAGCGCCGAGCAACAACGCCTAACGTGGGTGCAGTATCAGAATTTCGCGCGCACCGGTGCACTACTTGATACAGCGGCTAAAGCGCGGCTGTCGGACATCAATCAATCGCTGGCAGGACTGTTTACCGAGTTCAGCCAACGCATTCTCAAAGACGAAAGCGACACCTATGTAGTGCTGCGCGATGCGGCCGACCTGGCGGGGTTGCCGGCGTCGGAAGTTGCCGCAGCAGCGGCGCAGGCCAGCGAACACGACTTGCAAGATGTTTGGGTGATTGCCAACACGCGCTCCAGCGTCGAACCGTTTCTGACTTACTCCACACGCCGCGACCTGCGTGAACAGGTGTGGCGTAACTTCGTGATGCGTGGCGACTGCGGCGGCGCCACCGACACCAAGCAGTTAATTAGCGACATTCTCAAGCTGCGCGCCGAACGCGCCAAGTTGTTGGGCTATGCCACGCACGCCCATTGGCAACTGGAAGACTCCATGGCCAAGACGCCGGAGAACGCTGCTGCGCTGCTGCGTGCGCTGTGGCATCCGGCGGCGGCGCGAGTTCGCGAAGAAGTAGCCGACATGCAGCAACTTGCAGATGCGCACAGCATTAAGATTCAAGCCTGGGACTATCGCTACTACGCCGAACAAGTTCGCAAAGCGCGCTACGACCTGGATGCCAATGAATTAAAGCCGTATCTGCAACTGGAACAATTGCGCGAAGGCATGTTCTTTGTCGCGGACAAACTGTTTGGCTTGCAGTTCGTTGCCGTGAGTAACGTGCCGGTGTATCACCCCGATGTACGAGTGTGGGCCGTGCAAGACCCGCAAGGACACCATGTAGGTCTATGGTTCTTCGATCCCTATGCACGACGCGGCAAGCAATCAGGCGCGTGGATGAGCGAGTATCGCGGTCAGCAGCACTTTGCCGGGGCAGTCACACCCATTGTGTCCAACAACGCGAATTTCTCGAAGGGCACACTCAATGAGCCCGTACTCATCAATTGGGATGACGCGGTAACGCTGTTCCATGAGTTTGGCCATGCGCTGCATGGCCTGTTGTCGAATGTCAGTTATCCAACGCTGGCCGGCACCAATGTAGCGCGCGACTTCGTCGAATTTCCCTCGCAGTTGCTGGAACACTGGCTACTAGCGCCGCAAGTATTGAATCGCTTTGCCCTGCACTATCAAACCCAGCAGCCCATGCCGCAACACCTGGTGGACAAGATCACTCGTGCGCGCAACTTTAATCAAGGCTTTGCCACGTTGGAGTTTTTGGCCAGCGCCATGATCGATATGGAATTGCATCTGGCCGGCGATGCGCCTATCGATGCAGCGCAGTTCGAGCGCGAAACACTTAACGCACTCGACATGCCGGAAGAAATCGTCATGCGGCACCGCACGCCGCAGTTCAGTCATATTTTTTCCGGCGATGGCTATGCGGCGGGCTATTACAGTTATCTGTGGGCCGACACCTTGGTGGCCGATGCCTGGGAAGCTTTCACCGACAGCGGCGATGTATTTGATCCACAGCTTGCCCAGCGTCTGCGCGAGTTTGTGTTCACTGCCGGCAACAACCAAGAACCGGATGTCGCGTATCGCGGCTTTCGCGGCCGTGATCCGGATGTAAATGCACTGTTACGCAAGCGCGGCTTTGTATCCGAACAACCGGGCGGACCTGCGTGATGCAACAACCGTAGGGGCGGACCTATGTGTCCGC
>JANMSB010000317.1:0-5001 GCA_031388915.1 Pseudomonadota bacterium
GCCCAGCAAGTTGCCGGTAAACGGACGGCGACCGATGGCCACCACTACCTTGTCTACCACCAACGTCTGTTCGCCCTTGGCATCGGTGTACTTCAGCGTGACGCCGTCCTTGCCCTTGTCTGCAGCGGAGACTTTGGCGCCTAGCTTGATGTCCATGCCTTGCTTTTTGAGATGCTTCAAAGCTTCGGCTGCGACGGCTTGATCGGCCATGGGTAGGAAGCTGTCGAGCGCTTCGAGCACGGTGACTTCCGCGCCCAGACGCTTCCATACACTGCCTAATTCCAAACCAATCACGCCGGCGCCAATCACACCGATTCGCTTGGGTACGGCATCGAATTCCAGCGCGCCCCAGGAGTCGACGATGTCCTTGCCATCGAACGGCAAGCTCTTAAGTTCAGTCGGCACCGAGCCCGAGGCCAACACCACATGGCGTGCACTGAGCACTTGCACCTTGCCATCTTTGTCGGTGAACTCGACTTGGTTGCCTTTGAGCAATTTGCCGTTACCGACCAATGCGGTCACGCCCGCACCTTTCAGCAAGCCGGCAATGCCTAGCGTTGAAGATTTAACGATCTTGTTTTTACGCGCCTGCATGGTGGCGACATCGAATGTGGCGCCGGTAATCTTGATGCCGTGCAAAGCAAACTCATGCTGCGCGCGGTGATACAACTCGGAAGACTCCAGCAACGCCTTAGAAGGGATGCAGCCGGCATTCAAACAGGTGCCACCAAAGGCATAGCTACCATCGTGATTTTTCCAGCCATCGATGCAGGCTACTTTGAGCTTGTGTTGTCCAGCACGAATCGCGGCGGGATAGCCGGCAGGACCGGCACCGATGACGATGACATCGAATTGTTCGGTATTGGTAGGTTCGGACATGAAAATACTCGCGGATTTCTAGATGTTGAGGGCAGGTTTAAAACCTGCCCCTACGAAGTCTGATCGGTAGGGGCGGGCCATATCAATTTGATAAGAAACCCCGCCCTCTTACAAAATTACAGTTGCAGCAACAAGCGCGCAGGATCTTCCAGTGCTTCCTTGATCGCCACCAGGAACTGCACCGACTCGCGGCCGTCGACAATACGGTGATCGTAAGTGAGTGCCAGATACATCATCGGGCGAATTACGATCTGGCCATCAACCACCACCGGACGATCCTGAATCTTGTGCATGCCTAAGATGGCCACCTGCGGCATGTTAAGAATCGGCGTCGACAGCAACGAACCGAACACACCGCCATTGGTGATGGTGAAGGTGCCGCCGGTCAAGTCTTCCAATGCAATCGAACCGTCGCGTGCTTTCTTGGCGTAAGCACCCACCGCCGCTTCCAGTTCGGCCATGCTCAGGTTTTCGGCATTGCGGATCACTGGCACCATCAAGCCACGTTCAGTGGACACCGCCACGCCCATGTCATAGAACTCGTGATACACGATGTCATTGCCGTCGATGGAGGCATTCACCGCAGGGAATTTGCGCAGGGCTTCAATCGCCGCCTTGAGGAAGAACGAGGTGAAACCCAGCTTCACGCCATGGGCTTTCTCGAACTTGTCTTTGTAGCGATTACGCAGCTCCGACACGGCCGTCATATCCACTTCATTAAACGTAGTGAGCATGGCGGCGGTGGCTTGCGCTTGCACCAAACGTTCGGCAATACGGGTACGCAGGCGCGTCATCTGCACACGTTGTTCGGCGCGTGCGCCCCTGGCTGTCAATGGGGCAGCAGGTAATTCCACCTTGGCGGCAGCCGGTTTGGCCAAGTGCTGAATCACATCACTCTTGGTGACGAGACCCGCCTTACCGCTGCCAACCACGTCAGCAGGATTCACTTTGTTTTCTTCCATGACGCGGCGTGCAGCCGGACCCGACTTGGCGGCGGCTTGCTGAGCAGCGGCCACCGGTTCAGCGGCTTTCGCCGGCGCAGCAGCCACACTCGCACCGGCTTCAATCACGGCAAGTATTTGACCACTGGTAACCGTGGCGCCATTTTGAATCTTGATTTCTTTCAATACGCCGCTGGCCGACGCAGGCACTTCCAACATCACCTTGTCGGTTTCCAGATCTACCAGATTTTCATCGCGGGTAACGGCGTCGCCCACTTTTTTATGCCACTTGGCCAGCAAGGCGTCGGCAACCGATTCGGGCAACTGGGGAACGCGAACTTCAATGCTCATGTACCTGACTCTATATGGCTGAATTCATCTAACGGGATTATTTGACTGCCGGCGCTTTCAGACGCGTGGTCTGCCGCAAGCCTTCTTCCGTGGTGTGCGAACGCAGTGCGGCATCGAGGAAGCCTTGCAACTGCATGTTATGCAACTTGGCAATGCCGGTAGCAGGCGCCGCCGCGGGCGCGCGGCCTGCGTATAACAACTTGTCCTTGCTGCTCAGCGGTTCCTGCAAGCGATGGCGAATCTGATACCAGCTACCTTGGTTCTGCGGCTCTTCCTGGCACCAGACGATTTCCCGGGCATTGGCGTACTTCTTCAGTACCGCGGCATACTCGGTCGTCGGGAACGGATACAACTGTTCGATACGCACAATGGCAACGTCATGGATGCCATCGGCGCGGCGCGATTCCAACAAGTCGAAATACACTTTGCCGGAACAGAACACTACCCGATTGATCTTGTCGGCCTTGATGTCGTCAACCTCGTCGATGACGTTTTGGAACGTACCGACTGTTAACGCCTCCAACGGCGACACCGACAGCTTGTGGCGCAGCAGGCTCTTGGGTGTCATCACGATCAGCGGCTTGCGCAGCTTGCGCGTCATTTGACGGCGCAGCATGTGGAACATCTGCGCCGGCGTTGACGGCACGCATACCTGCATGTTGTTTTCTGCGCTCAATTGCAAAAAGCGTTCAAGGCGCGCCGACGAATGCTCCGGTCCCTGGCCCTCCTAGCCATGCGGCAAGAACAAGGTCAGATTGCACAGGCGGCCCCACTTGGATTCGCCGGAACTGATGAACTGATCGATGATCACTTGCGCGCCGTTGGCAAAATCGCCGAACTGGCCTTCCCAAATGGTCAAACAGTTGGGTTCCGTGGTGGAGAAGCCATATTCAAAGCCCATCACCGCTTCTTCGGACAACAACGAGTCGATCACGGTGAATCGTGGCTGGGTGGGCGATAGGTTCTTGAGTGGCACGTAGGCAGTGCCAGTAGTTTGATCGTGCCAAACCGCATGGCGATGGAAGAACGTGCCTCGGCCGCTGTCCTGACCGCTGATGCGCACTTCGTAACCTTCGGTCAACAAGCTGGCATAGGCCAGCGTTTCGGCCATGCCCCAATCGAGCGGCAACTGCCCGGCGGCCATTTTTTCGCGGTCCTGCACGATACGCACGATCTGCCGATGCAGCGTGACGTTGGCCGGCACCGTGGTGACCTTGGCTGCCAACTCGCGCAGGGTTTCGATCTTGAGGCCGGTGGGATCGCATTCATCCCAATTGGCGCTCTGATACTTGCTCCAGTCAACGGTATGCTGGTTGCCGATGAGTCCTAACGCCTGCGGCGCCTGCGACTTGCCTTCGTCCATTTCGCGGCGATAGCGTTCGACCATACTGTCGGCTTCGGTAATCGGCAGAAATTTCTCAGCCGCCAGACGCTCGGCATACAACTGCCTCGTGGTGGGCTTCTGACGAATCACCTGATACATGACGGGCTGGGTGGCCGCCGGCTCATCGGCCTCGTTGTGGCCGAGACGGCGATAGCAGACCAGATCGATGACCACGTCTTTGTGGAAGGTCATACGATAGTCGAGCGCCTGGCGCGCCACAAAAATCACTGCTTCCGGATCGTCGCCGTTCACATGGAAAATCGGCGCCTCGATCATCTTGGCCGGATCGCTGCAATACAGCGTCGAACGCGTGTCGCGCGGATCGTGCGTGGTAAAGCCCACCTGGTTGTTGACGATGACATGCACCGTGCCGCCGGTGCTATAGCCACGCGCCTGCGACATTTGCAGGGTTTCCATGATCACGCCCTGACCGGCAAACGCCGAGTCGCCGTGAATCAAGATAGGCACCACTTTGTCGCCCACCGCGTCATTGCAGCGTTGTTGACGCGCGCGCACCGAACCTTCCACCACCGGATTGACGACTTCCAAGTGCGAGGGATTAAACGCCAACGCCACGTGCACATTGCCACCCGGCGTGCGAATGTCGGTGGAGAAGCCCTTGTGGTACTTCACGTCGCCGGAACCTTGCAGATGGTTGACGTCGTAGTGGCCTTCGAACTCCGAAAACAATTGCTGCGGCGACTTACCCAACACGTTCACCAGCATATTCAAACGACCGCGATGCGCCATGCCAACAACCATTTCTTGTACGCCGCGCACACCGCCCTGTTGAATCAAATCGTCCATCAACGGAATCAGGCTGTCGCCGCCTTCCAACGAGAAGCGCTTCTGCGCCGGATAGCGCGTCGCTAGATAGCGTTCGAGGCCTTCGGCGGCCGTCAATTGCCACAGGAAAGTCCTGCGTTCCTCAAGGGTGAAGCGTTGATTGAGGCGGCCATCCTGGAAACGGTCCTGTAACCACAGGCGTTCGGTGGTATTGGAAACATGCGCAAACTCGGCGCCGATGTTGCCGCAGTAAACTTGCTTGTAGCGCGCGATGATGTCGCGCAGTTTCATGCGCTTCGCCTTGGAACTTGGCTCATAGGGCGAGTAGGTGTGAAACTCCGAATCCAGATCGGCGTCGCTCAAACCGAAATAGTCCAGCCTCAGCACCTCCGGCTCGGGACGCTTCAGCAGACCGAGCGGATCGATGTCGGCAATTAGATGGCCGCGATTGCAATACACCTGGACCAGGCGGGACACCGCACCCTGTTTGGCGAACAAGGCATCACTGACGTCCGGCGCCGCCGATGCAACCCCCCGGCTTTCCTTGGCGCGCCGGGCCAATGCCTCACGCAACGGCCCATGCGCCACCTCACCCGCTGCACCTTGGCGCATAGCGGCGAAATAATCGCGCCAACGTGACTCTACCGAACCCGGCTCGCT
>JANMSB010000376.1:0-14876 GCA_031388915.1 Pseudomonadota bacterium
GTAGTGCTCGAAGTTTCTGGTCAAGAATTTATTAATGATCTTGCCCAGATCGCTGGGAATAAAGCGCCGAGCGTCTAGCTCGCAATACTTCTTACCCAACAAAGTCTGAATGATGCTGGCATAGGTGGAAGGTCGGCCGATCCCGAATTCTTCCAGCGCTTTCACCAGCGAAGCTTCCGAAAAGCGTGGCGGCGGCTCGGTGAAGTGTTGCGCGGTGCGAATGTTCAGTAACGCCAACACATCGCCGACGTTCATGGCTGGCAGCAGCCGATCATCATCATCTTCCTTCACATCGTCGGTGCCTTCGATGTACACAGCCAAGTAGCCGGGTTCCACCAGGGTTGAACCGTTGGCGCGCAATACGGCGACTTTTTGATTGGCCGGGATGAGATCCACCGCCACGGTGTCGTATACCGCCGGCGCCATCTGACAGGCGACGGTGCGCCTCCAAATCAGGGTGTATAGCTTGAGCAAATCGGCGTCGATCTTGCCGGCCAGACGCTCGGGCGTCACGGCGGCGGAGGTCGGGCGCACGGCTTCGTGAGCTTCCTGGGCATTCTTGGATTTGGTCTTGTAGATGCGCGCCTCATCCGGCACGGCCTTGTTGCCATAGAGTTGACCGACCACTTGGCGAATCTCGGTGATGGCTTCGGCCGCCAGATTCACCGAGTCGGTACGCATATAGGTGATCAAACCCACTTCGCCTTCGCCGAAGTCCACGCCTTCATACAATTGCTGCGCGAGGCGCATGGTGCGTTGTGCGCCAAAACCGAGTTTGCGCGACGCTTCTTGTTGCAGCGTCGAGGTCGTAAACGGCGGTGACGGATTGCGCTTGCGTTGCTTCTTATCAATGTTGGTGACTTTGAGCTTGCCGCCGGCGGCAGACTCGATGGCCTGTTGCACCTGCGCGGCTTGGCCCGCTTCAGTCACCGTGAATTGTTCGACCTTGTTGCCTTGATATTCGATCAGGCGCGCAGGGAATTGTTGTGGGTCCTTGGTGGCGTCTTGTTTGGCGCCGCTTTCTTTGGATACGTCGGCATCGACGCTCCAGTACTCGCGCGGTTTGAAGTTGAGGATTTCTTCCTCACGCTCGCAGATCAGGCGCAGTGCCGGACTTTGCACGCGACCGGCGGAAGCACCGGGCAAACCGGCCTTCTTCCATAACAACGGCGACAGGTTAAAGCCCACCAGGTAATCCAGCGCACGGCGCGCTTGCTGCGCATTCACCAGATCATTCGAGACTTCGCGCGGATGGGCAATCGCTTCTTGAATGGCGGAACGGGTGATTTCGTAGAACGCAACGCGATGCACTTGCTTGTCTTCCAGCGCATTCTGTTCCTTGAGCACCTGCAATATGTGCCAGGAAATGGCTTCGCCCTCGCGGTCCGGGTCGGTGGCCAGATACAGCGCATCGGCTTTTTTCATGGCGCGGGAGATCGCTTGAACGTGTTTTTCGTTCTTGTCGATCAACTGATAACGCATGGCGAACTGTTTGTTGGGATCTACCGCGCCTTCTTTGGGCACCAGATCGCGCACATGGCCATACGAAGCGAGGACTTCAAAGTCCTTGCCCAGATATTTCTTGATGGTCTTCGCCTTGGCGGGCGATTCAACGATGACTAAGTTCCGGCTCATGTCTCATTCAAACCATGTGCGGCAATCGCCGTTCCTGGGCTTCGCGTTCATCCCTGCCATCACTAAAAAAAAACCGCGGCGTGCCGCGGTGCGTTGTTCGCTGTGCGAGCGGGCATCAATGCACCGCATGCTCAGCCTGTTCGTCAAATACCAAATCTTCCATCCGTGCGTAGGCATTGGCCTCATCGGGCTGGCTGAACAGCACCATCAACACCACCCACTTCACTTGTTCGATATCAATCTCGTCCGACACCAGCGCCAACAGGCGATCGATCACCCATTCGCGTTGTATCGCGCTCAAAATGCCCAGATTCTCCAGGTGCATGATGTAGCCGCGGCACTCTAAATCCAGGCGCGCACATTCGCTGACATCGAATACCCGAATGGAGCGCGAGGTCGGCACTGGATTATCGGCGGCCGGTGACGCCGACAGCGACTCCAGCCAGATCAGCGCCTGATCGATCTCGCGGTCGGCAAAGCCGGCCTGCTCCAGCTCGGTTTTCAACGTATCTCGGTCAGGCTCGGGAGCCATATCGACCTCGCCATCGACATAGTTCTCGAACAGATAAATCAGAATATCGAGCACGCTTTCCTTCATTTCACTGTTCAATCCGCAGGTCATCGACCGGTGGTCTGCATTCATGGCCCGGCTCTCAGGTATAGGCCGCCGGGGTAGGATTCGATGTGGCCCTCCAGTTCGAGGATCAGCAGCATGGATGCCACGGCATCGGCCTTCAGCCCGCTACGCATGACCAATTGATCCACGCCCAGCGGCTCGAAACCGAGGGCATCTAACAGGATTTTGTAATCCTTGTCCAACCGCGCTTGTGAAATTCCTGTTGAATCAAGAGGGTTAGACGTGTCTGGCTGGGCAGTGATGCCCAGCGTCGCAGCTAGCGGGCCTAGCTCAATGAGAATGTCAGCGGCGGAGTCCACCAGTTTGGCGCCCTGGCGAATGAGTTGGTGGCAGCCCTTAGCCAATGGGTTGTGCACCGAACCGGGGATGGCGAACACCTCGCGTCCCTGGTCGCCGGCCAAGCGGGCGGTAATCAGTGAGCCGCTATGCAGGGTGGCCTCGACGACTAACACGCCCAGTGACAGCCCGCTGATGATGCGATTGCGTTGCGGGAAGTGGTGCTTGCGGGGCGGTGTGCCGGGCGGGAACTCCGACACCAATGCGCCATATCGTTCAATGTCGGCAGCCAGGGTGGTGCTGCTGCGGGGATAAATAATGTCCAGTCCGGTGCCGCACACCGCCAGTGTTGCACCTGTCTTGCTGGCTAGCGCACCGCGATGACTGGCGGCATCGATACCGGCGGCTAGGCCGCTGGTGATGCACAAACCACAGGCACTGAGGTGCTTGGCGAAGGCTTCAGCGAGCTCGCGGCCATAGGGCGTGGGATTGCGCGAGCCGACGATGGCTAGCTGTGGGGCATTCAACAACGTTGGATTGCCGCTGACGAACAACCCCAGCGGCGCATCGGGAAGTTGCGCCAACAGCGCCGGATAGTGCGGACTGCCCAACATCACCAAGTGATGATTGGGCATCTCTAGCCAGGCTCGTTCGGTGGCGAAGGCGGCGGGGTTTGCAGCGGCCAGAAATTCGCGGCAGCGGGTTGGCAGACCTATGCCTTGCCAGCCGACGTTACCTGCGGCAAGGATATCGGCTGCGCAGCCGTGCTGTGCTTGCAGCGCTAATAACTGCACCCCGGACAGTGCCGGGGCGCGTTGCAGGATCAGATTGGCGGTTTGCTCTTCCATGAGCGCGTGGACCTCAGCGAGTTAAATCAGCGAGTTAAATCCGTTATGGGTTACGTACGTAATCGCCAATGGCGATGGGATGGGTGGCATCCATGATCAGTGCGTAGCTCATGCGTTCGTAGGTCTTGAAGACCATTGCAGTACCGGCGCGTTCGTCTGGCAGCTTGATTTTGCGTTTAAATGCGCCGCTGGGCGTGTGCATGGGGTTGGCCGAGCGACCATCGCCATACACATCTTTAACGGTGCCACCGGCTTGATAAATCGCCAGCACATGGCCGGTTTCCAGCCCCGCTGCGGTGCCGCGATTGATCGCAATCACCTGGTAGCGTCCAGCCACAAATACGCCATCAATTGCAAAAATACTGCCTTCAACCGCAGAAGCCGGAGCGCGCGGTATGAAGTCCACATTCATTTGATACGTCTCGGCGAACAACTTGTCGCCGGGTAACGCTTCGCGCACTGTTTCGTTGAGCTTCAGCTTGGCCGGATCACCGGCGGTGACCACCGGACCGGTGCCCACGTACGTGCCGCTATAGCCCAACACGTCATTGTTCTCCGGATCGCGTAGCGGTTCGCCCACATGAACGATGTTGTAGCGTATGCCTTCCGCGGCGCCCTTGATCCCCCGTGCGTATACCTCGTCGCCCGCCGACCCGACAATGTGTTTGTCGCGAATGCTGATCAGATACGGCGCGCCTTTGACTTCGTCCTTGCTGAGCACCGAAGGACGGCCCAGGAAGGCGCCTACCACGTTGTAGGGAATGGTGCTAATCGCGTCCAGGGGTTCACTGCGCATCTGCGGCGACAGACGTTCGCCGTTGCCACGAGTGACCACCTGGCCGGCTGCGCCACCGCGTTCGGTGATCATCAGGCGCGGTTGGCCATCGATGGTAACCAGCGACAGCACGTCACCCGGATAAATAAGGTGTGGGTTTTGGATCTGCGGATTCAGATACCACAGCTCTGGCCAGTACCAGGGCTGGTTCAAATAGGTTTGCGAGATGCCCCACAGTGTGTCGCCGGCCTTGACGGTATAGCGGTCGGGGGCGCCGGTTGCCAAGGGTAGCCGCGTGCCGGTGGCCAGCGTGCGGTCGCTGCTGGAGCTTTGGGCCTGCGACGCTGAGCTTAGTGCCAATCCGCCCGCCAGCATTGCGCACGCCAGGGTTGAACTTACGCACAAGCCACGCCAGTACTGCATCGGCGAGCTGATCGTCTTCATGTGCAGGACATGCTCCATCTGAAGTTGTTTATGGGAACCGGTGCCGTGTAGGCGTACAACGCCCTATAATTCGCCGCACCGGTTTCCTTTTAGGGTAGGGCCCCGGCCCAAACCCTGACATTAAGTTCAAAGTCGCGCGAACTCTAGCAGTATTCCGGAACCGAGTGCACGGAGCGCAAGATAGAGTGCGAGCCGGTTCTCATTTGGAAGCGGCGCCGGAGTGGCTAGCGCGTCATCCAAGGCGGGCTTCCGTCATGATCCGAGCACGCCGCAGTTTTGTTATTGAGGGTATTGGAGCGAACCAGACCCACGCACCTTGAGAGTAGCTATGGCCCTGTTGACGATTCTCGAATTTCCCGATCCCCGACTGCGCACCAAGGCGATCCCGGTCGCCTCGGTTGACGATGCTCTGCGCCGGTTGGTCGATGACATGATCGAAACCATGTATGCGGCCAATGGCGTGGGCTTGGCGGCCACGCAGGTGAATGTGCATCAACGCCTGGTGGTGATTGATGTCAGCGAGGAGCGTAACGCGGCCCGGGTTTTCATCAACCCGGAGATCATTGCGCGCGAGGGCGTGGAAGTCACCGAAGAGGGCTGTCTGTCGGTACCCGGCACCTATGATCAGGTGCAGCGGGCCGAACGCGTGACTGCGCGTGCGTTGGATCGCGATGGTAAGCCCTTTACGCTGGAAGCCGATGGCCTGCTGGCGGTGTGTATTCAGCACGAGTTGGACCACTTGGAAGGCAAGCTGTTTGTGGACTATTTGTCCGACCTGAAGCGAACGCGCATTCGCAAGAAACTGGAGAAAGACCAGAAAGAGCGCGCCAGTAAAGCCGCTACCAAGAAAAACAAAAACCTCGTGCCCGCGCTGTAAAGAGCTGCATGCCCGGACAGCGGGCGTGCCCTTACCTATGAACAAGCCACTACGAATCGTGTATGCCGGTACGCCGGAGTTTGCTGTGCCGACGTTGGCGGCCCTGTGTCAGTCGTCACATCAGGCCGTAGCGGTGTATACCCAGCCGGATCGGCCGGCCGGTCGTGGGCGAGTCATGACGGCTAGCGCAGTGAAGGCCTGCGCGTTGGCGCATAGCTTACCGGTGGAACAGCCGGTCAATTTTCGAGATGCCACCGTCGTCGAGCATCTGCGTGGCTATGCGCCCGATCTCATGGTGGTCGCGGCCTATGGGCTCATCCTGCCGCAAGCGGTGTTGGATATCCCACGCTACGGTTGCATCAACATTCACGGCTCGCTGTTACCGCGGTGGCGCGGCGCGGCGCCGATTCAGCGCGCCATCCTGGCTGGCGATACTGAAACCGGCATCACCATCATGCGTATGGAGGCGGGTCTCGATACCGGGCCGATGCTACTGATGCAAGGTTTGCCCATCGGCGCGCGTGACACGGCTGCCACCGTGCATGATCGTTTGGCGACGCTGGGCGCCAGCTTGTTGTTACAGGTGTTGCACGACTTGCCAGCGGCGCTGGCGCAAGCACGACCGCAACCGGCGGCGGGCGTCACTTACGCCCAGAAACTCAGCAAAGACGAGGCCGCATTGGATTGGGCGCAAACCGCACAGCAATTGGATCGTCAGGTGCGCGCCTTCAATCCCTGGCCGATTGCCGAAACCCGGTTGCATGGCGAGCAACTGCGCGTATGGCAGGCCACGGTGGTAGAGCTGGCGCACGCGGCTGTGCCCGGTACGGTGCTCAGCGCCACCGCGGCTGGCATTCAAGTGGCTTGTGGCAGTGACGTATTGAACCTCACGCAAGTACAGCAGGCAGGGCGCAAAGCCTTGAGTGCTGCCGAATTCATCAAATCTCATTCATTGACCGGCGTGCAATTGGGCGTCACCACAGGAATCTCTTCATGAAGCCCGCTGTACAGAATACGCCTTCACAGATTCGCGCCCAGGCGGCGTTGTTGTTAATGCAGGTGGCCGACGATGGCCGTTCGTTGGATGCCTTGCTCGAGAACCGCAGCGATGCGCCGCAGGAACGTGGTCTGTTGCGTTCCTTGAGTTATGGCAGTGTGCGTTGGTATTGGCGTTTGTTGGCGGTGTTGACCAAGTTAAGCAGCCAGCCTCCCAAAGAATTACAGCCCGAAGTGCGTGCCTTGGCATTGGTGGGTCTGTATCAATTGCTGCACACGGATATTGCCGCCCACGCCGTAGTGGCTGAAACCGTTGAAGCGGCGCGCCACCTGAAGATGGATCGCGCCACCGGTTTTCTCAACGCCATCCTGCGTCGCTGTCAACGCGAAGCGGAATCCATTACCAATAGCATCGATACCGACTTGGCGGTGCGCACGGCACATCCGGAGTGGTTGGTGGCGCAGTTGCAGCATGACTGGCCAACGCAAGCCGAAGCCATTCTGCTGGCTAACAATGAACATCCACCCTTTTGGCTGCGCGTGAATACGCAACGCATCAGTCGCGATGCCTATCGCGAACAGTTGGCGGCACAGGGCATCAATGCCGAGGTGTCGGCTTATGCGCCCGAAGCCTTGCTGTTGCCGCAGGCGGTGGACGTGATGTCGCTACCCGGCTTCGCCGATGGCTGGGTGTCGGTGCAGGATGCGGCAGCACAACTGGCGGCACATTTCGTCGCGGCAGAACCCGGTCAGCGCGTGTTGGATGCCTGTGCGGCGCCCGGCGGCAAGACCTGTCACGTCATGGAATTGCAACCGCAACTCAAGGAAATGGTGGCGATTGACATTTCCCCAGGCCGATTGCGTCGGGTACATAGCAATCTCACACGTCTGGGTCAGGAAGCCACCATGATTACCGGCGATGCCAGCGAGCCAGAAAGCTGGTGGAACGGTCGTCCCTTCGATCGCATCCTGCTCGATGTGCCATGCTCAGCCACCGGCGTGATTCGGCGTCATCCCGACATCAAGCTCTTGCGGCGCGCCAGCGACATTGTCAACCTAGCAGCACGCCAAGCAGAGATGCTGGAGAACATCTGGCCGCTGCTGGCGCCGGGCGGACAGTTGGTTTATGCCAGTTGTTCGGCACTGCAGGCGGAGAATTCACAAACTATTGCGGCATTCCTGGAACATCACCCGGAAGCACGCGATATCACTATGCGGTTGGCCGGCAAACTTGGCTTCGGGCCTGGGGCGGAGGCAACTGCATCGACCGGCTTGGCCATACACGCCGGACAGGGGGGGATGGATGGTTTCTACTATGCTTGTTTGCGCAAGAGCGCTGACTGATTGCATCGCTACGCAAGATTGATGCTAGTGCGCATTGCAAGGTGGCCTGTCAGTCGAAGCCTGCGCTATCCGCGCACGCTGGCTGCGTGCCTGTTGGGGCTGTGGACGCTGTTACTGACAGGTGGCGCGCACGCTGCGGCCGATAACATTGAGATTCGTGCGCCGTACCTGGCGCCGGTGTCCGGCGTATATGTGCTCACTGCGGAGCTATTGCTTGCAACACCGCAACGGGTCGAGCAATCGGTGCGTGAAGGCGCGACGCTTAATCTGGAATTGCAAGTGCGCATCAGCCGTTCGCGAGCCTGGTGGCGTGACCGACAACTGGTGCAGTTGCAGCAGCACTACACGCTGCTGTATCACGGCGTATCCGAGCGCTACCTGGTGCGCAATGTGAATAGCGGCGCGCAAACTTCGTACGCCAACTTCGAGCAGGCAATCGAATCTTTGCGACAGGTGACAGGCTTGCCGGTGGTCGACCAAAACTTGGTGGCTCCGGATGCACGCAACGAAGCCAGTATGCGTGCCGTGATGGAGGTGCGCAGCATTCCGCGCGCACTCGGATTGTTGCTTTTTTGGGTGGATAATTTCTCCTTGGAAAGTGACTGGTATACATGGCCAATGAATCCCTAGCGCGACCCGAGTCGAAGCGGGCACTCAAGCGCGGCGCGATTGCCGTGGCGGCCTTGTGCGGTGTGGCGTTGTGGTTGTTCGCGGTGTATTTGCTGTCGCAGTCGGTGCAGAACTCGACGCGCTTTACCAATCTGTTGCCGTGGGTATTGGCCATCAACATTGCTGGTTTGGCGGTGATGGTGGTGTTGATCTCCGGCCGCTTGATGCACTTGTTGCGTGCGTGGCGCCAGCGGGTGACCGGCTCGCGCCTGGAGGCGCGCATGGTGTGGACCTCGGGCTTACTGGCCATCGTGCCGATTCTGATCGTGTTTTATTTCTCGGTGCAGTTCATCAATCGTGGCATCGATAGTTGGTTTGGCGGTGAAGTCGGCGTCGGTCTGAGCAATGCTCTGAGTTTGTCGCGCACTGCGCTGGAGATGCGCAGCCGCGACTACTTGGACCGCACCGAGCGGATGGTGGCGCGTATCGCCATTTCCGGCGAGGATCGACTCGAACGACTCAATTCCCTGCGTATAGATGCCAGTGCCTTGGAGCTGGCAGTGCTGAACGCAGATGGCCGAGTGATGGCGTTGAGTGGTGATGCCCTGGGCCATAACCCGGAATCGCCGCCAAGCAATGACCTGTTGCTGCAAGTCATGCGCGGTGAGTCCTACCTCAGTTTGGATCCAGTGAGCAGCGGCTACTACTTGGTGCGAGTTGCGGTGCCACTGCGCGCCGTGGGCGCGGGCCCGGACTGGCAAATCCTGATGGCCACCTATGCGCTGGAGCGGCGTTTGGCTGAGCTCGCGGATGTGGTGGAAACCGCTAGCCGCCAATATGCCGAACTGACGCGCGCCCGCCAGCCGTTGAAAACTGGGTTTATTTTGAGCTTGAGTCTGGTGCTGGCGGCCACCGTGTTGGGCGCGATTTATGGCGCGTTCTGGGTGGCGCGGCGGTTGGTCAAACCCATTGAAGACCTGGTCGCCGGCACGCGCGCCGTGGCGCGCGGCGATCTCGATACGCGCCTGCCGCTGCCGGCGCACGATGAGATGGGCGTGCTGGTGCATTCCTTCAACGACATGACGCAGCGACTGGCGCGTGCGCGTGAAGAAGCAGCGCATAGTCAGCAAGCGGTGGAAGCCGAGCGCGCCAATTTGTCGGTGATTCTGGCGCGCCTGTCCAGCGGCGTAATTTCTCTGCAGCCCGATTACACCGTGCGGGTGGTCAACGCGGCGGCGGCCTCGTTGCTACATATCGATGTGCAGGGCTGTCTGAAACAGGTGTTTGGCGCACCCAACGATCAATCGCTGTACTCGCAGTTTGTGGTCGCCTGCCGCGCCTATTTAGATCGCGGCGAAACCGAATGGCGCGAACAGTTCATCCTGCAAAGCGACAATCTGCGGCGAGTGTTGATTTGTGCCTGCACGGCGCTGCCGGGTGATACCGGCCGCGGCGGCAACAAGATCGCCGGTTATGTATTGGTGTTTGACGATGTCACCGCGTTGTTGCAAGCGCAGCACGACGCCGCCTGGGGCGAAGTGGCGCGGCGCCTGGCGCATGAAATCAAGAATCCTCTGACGCCCATTCGCCTGTCGGCCGAGCGCCTGCGCCACAAGTTGTTACCCGACATGACCGAGGCTGATGCCAAGATATTGGACCGCGCCACCACCACCATCGTGCAGCAGGTGGATGCCATGAAAGACATGGTGAATGCGTTTAGTCAGTACGCGCGCGCGCCGCATATGAATGTCGGCCATTTTTCCCTGAATGAATTGATCAACCAAGTGGTGGAGCTATATCGCGCTCAAAATCCGCTGCTTAGCGTGCAGACCGATCTTGAGCCTAACCTGCCGGAAATCGAAGCGGATCGTGATCGGGTGCGACAGATTCTCCACAATCTGATCACCAATTCGATTGAGGCCTATGAGGGCAATACCCGCGGCGAGATCCGGCTGCGCACCGCGCTGCTGACTCGGCTGTCGGGCTCCATAGTGGAAATCACGCTGACCGATTCCGGTCCGGGGTTTGCGGTCGAGGTATTAGGGCGTATGTTTGAACCCTATGTCACCACCAAAACCAAGGGCACGGGCTTGGGGTTGGCCATCGTCAAGAAAATCGTAGAAGAACACGGCGGCCGCATCGAAGCCGAGAATCGCCGCGAAGGTGGTGGGGCTGTGGTGCGAGTCGAGCTGCCGATCATGGCGGCGGCGCGTGGGAGCTCGACTCCGCGCGACACACTACGCGGAGACGGGCAGCGCGGGGATGGAAGGAGAGAACGAGCATGAGCACGCCAAGAATTCTGGTCGTCGATGACGAAGCGGAAATCCGCCATCTGCTGCGGGACATCCTCAGCGATGAAGGGTATGCCGTGGAGTTGGCCGATAATGCCGAACGCGCCCGCCAAGTACACGCTGTCACCGAACACGATTTAATCCTGCTGGATATCTGGATGCCGGATGCCGATGGCATTTCGCTGTTGCGCGAATGGGCCGACAACGGCCTGAATTGCCCGGTAGTGATGATGTCCGGCCACGGCACCATTGAAGCGGCCGTGGAAGCAACCCGTTTGGGCGCATTCGACTTTATCGAAAAACCACTGTCGCTCAGCAAGCTGTTGCAAGTGGTACAGCAAGCGTTGGATAGCGGCCGCCAGAAGCGCAAGGCCGGCAGCATTTTCGGATCTGCGCCGATCACGCCCTCCGGCAAGAGCCGCGTGATGCAACAACTGCGCGAGCAAGTACAACGCGCAGCCAGCAGCGATGCGCCGGTGTTGTTACTCGGTGAACTGGGGTCGGGACGCGAACTTTTTGCGCGCTACCTGCACGCGCACAGTCCGCGCGCCAGGCAAAAACTAGTTCTGCTCACGCCGGCCAGTGTTAGCGATGACAGTGCCGCAATGGAATTACTCGGCGGCGTACACAATGGCGTGTTGCAGCCGGGCCTGCTCGATCAAACGCAGGGCGGCACGCTGTTTATCAAGGGTATGGAAGACGCCTCGCCCGTGTTGCAAAAGTTGCTGCTCGCGGTCATCGAGAACAAGGCTTACACCCGCATCGGCGCACAGACAGCCGAGCTGTTGAATGCGCGCATCGTCTGTTCGGCGCAACCGACGTTTCCAGCGCGTGTTGGCCATGATGGTTTTCGCGCCGACCTGTTGATTCGCCTCAACACCATTACCTTGCACATCCCGCCGTTGCGCGAACGCACCGAGGATGTGCCGGAACTATTGCGCCACTATGCCGAACGATTCGCCGATGAAGAACGCTTGCCGCTGCGACGCTTTGGCGTGTCGGCGCAGAATCGCCTGCGCAACTATCCCTGGCCGGGCAATGTGCAGGAGTTACGCAATCTGGTGCGGCGGTTGTTGATCCTGGGTGGGTCGGAAGAAATCCGCTTGGATGAATTAGAGCGCGAACTCAATGCGCAAACTGCCGACGGCGAGCCGTTGGTCAAACACGATTTGCTGGCACTGCCGCTACGCGAAGCGCGCGAACAATTCGAACGCGCCTACCTGCAGCAACAACTCATGTTATGCAACGGCAAAGTAGGTCAGTTGGCCAAGCGCGTCGGCATGGAACGCACGCACCTGTATCGCAAGCTGCGCATGCTGGGTGTGGATTTCCGGCAGCTAGCAGAGGACTAATACAAAAAAACGGAGTGGTTTGTTGTAAACCACTCCAAGACTGCTCACGCCAAGTGCGTTGCGAGCAGCCTATAGGCCAAAGCTGGCCGTGAAAGCAATGCTTTTCATGTTGCCGAAGTCGTAACGGTTGTCTTTGTAAGTGACACCCAGCGCAACTGACTCGCTGACTTTTTTCTGTAAGGTCAATTCCCAAAAGTCATCGTAGCTGCGTACGGTGTTGGTGTTGCCGGGGGTGGTGGTATTCAACAAGCCTTCTTTCGAATACAGGTCCCAACGCACGCGACCTACTTTGGGTACGATACGAAAGCCCTTGGGCGTGTCGATTTGGAAGCCCACGGCAATGGAGTATTCAGACAACCGGTACTTGTCCTCGCTGCCGAACCAAGTCCAGTTGCCTTGCTTGCTGTAGCCGCCTTCGGCCATCAAGTAGAAAGGCGTGACATAGCCCAAGGTGACGCCGGTTAGGAACGTGTCTTTTTCCAGCACTTCATTGGCGGTGGTGGTATCGGCATCCAGTCGCAACGTGCTCTTGCCGACACGCGGACTGATTTGGAAACCTTCCGCTGCCTGTGCCGACGATGCCGTGGCTTGCAGCAACAACAACGAGGCCAGTGCGTAGTGAATCTTCATTGCAGCATCTCCTCAGTGAATCAATGCCACAGTCTTGCGGTGCAAGCAGTGGCGCGATGATTTAGCGCTGCCGATCAAGGTCGTAGCAATACACACTGCAAAGGTGTCGGCGGGCGGCACAGGCGGTAGTAGATTTCGCGACTCGGCAAGCACTACACTCCGGCAACCAATACTGGCGGAGATAACTTGCGTGAGTGAAAGTGCCCGGATCATTGATGTGCTGAAACGTACGCTGAAAACGCGTGGCCTCACTTATCGCGATGTCGCCGGCAAAGTGGGCTTGAGTGAAGCGTCCATCAAGCGCGTGTTTGCTGAAGAGACGTTCACGTTGCAGCGGCTGGAGAAAATTTGCGCAGCGATTGGCATCACAGTAGGCGAGTTGGTGCGCATGGCCTCCGATCACACTGAACCCAACTCGCAATACTTGAGTTTGGAGCAGGAGGCATTGTTGGCCGGCAATGCGGCGTTGCTGGCGTGTTTTTATCTGCTACTCAATGGCCGGCCATCGAGCGAGATTCAGCAGCGCCTGGATCTCACCGATCGCGAGCTGCGTTCGCTGTACGTCAAACTCGACGATGCGCGCTTGGCGGAATTACAACCGGGACTCAAGGCGCGGCTGCGTGTTGGGCCGGTGGTGAACTGGCGCAGCGATGGTCCGGTGCGGCGTGTCTACGAGCGGCAAGTCAAAGCCGAGTTTTTGCAATCGGAGTTTCAAGGTGCGGGCGAGGCGCTGCATTTTCATTCCGCGGAATTGTCCGAAGCCTCTGCGGCTCTACTCGCACGCAAGCTGGAACAGCTCGGTCACGAGTTTGCAGACTTTGCCAAGCTCGATCGCGAGCTGCCGGTCAGAAAGAAACGCAGCGTTGCCGTGATGTTGGCATTCCGTCCCTGGGTGTTTTCCATGTTCGATGGCCTACAGCAAGCGAAGAAGCGCTCGTAACCAAGCGTCGCTTACGCAGCTTCGTGACACACCGCTTCAATGTTGTGTCCATCAGGATCAAGCACGAAAGCACCGTAATAATTCGGGTGATAGTGCGGGCGTAGTCCGGGCGCGCCATTGTCACGGCCGCCGGCCGCGAGCGCAGCTTGATAAAACGCATCGACCTTGCTGCGGCTAGCTACACGGAACGCAATATGAATCGGCGGCTGGTTGGGTGTGCCGCTGCCGATCCAAAAGTCCGGATTGGACGGCTCACCGAAACCCGCCCCCTCATAGCCCCCAGTGACCGATGCGGATAATTCCATCAGCATCTGATAACCAATGGGCGCTAAAGCCTTTATATAGAAGGCTCTACTGACGGCGAAGTTGCTAACACTGATGCCGGTGTGATCAATCATGGTTCGAGCCCTCGGTGCGTCTAAGTGCGGGTCATGCCATTGTGCGGTTCAACACTGTATATTTCAACAGCCAGGTGTATGCTCGACGCCTGCATCCAAACGCCTTGCCGGGCATATCTTTCTGCATCAGTCATTTACAACTTGTATGCCGCTCAAAGTTTTTCATCCTGCCGTGCAGAGTTGGTTCGATCGAACCTTCGCAGCGCCGACTGCGGTGCAGTGTGATGCGTGGGCGGCGATTGCGCAGGGCCGACACACGCTGATAGCTGCGCCCACCGGTTCGGGCAAGACCTTGGCTGCATTTCTCACCGCCATTGATACGTTGGTGCGGCAAGCTGCGCGCGGCTGGATCGACGATGCCGTGCAGGTCGTGTATGTCTCGCCGCTTAAAGCCCTGTCGAACGATGTAGAGCGCAATCTGCAAGTGCCTTTAGCCGGCATTACCGCAGTGCTGCTAGAGCAAGGCAGCGCAGCGGCGGAGATTCGCGCGCAAGTGCGTACCGGCGATACGCCGCAGATTGAGCGCATGGCGATGCGCCGTCGGCCACCGCATATTTTGGTGACGACACCGGAGTCTTTGTATCTACTGCTGACCAGCGCTTCGGGTCGCGAGATGCTGGTAACTACTAGAACCATCATCGTCGATGAAATTCATGCGGTGGCCAACAGCAAGCGCGGTGCGCACCTCGCGCTGTCATTGGAAAGATTGGCGGCGTTGTGTGTGCATCCAGTGCAGCGCATTGGTTTGTCGGCGACGCAGAAGCCGATTGAGGAGATTGCGAAATTTTTGGTGGGCTGTGAGTTGCCCCCTCCGCCGTTCGACG
>JANMSB010000380.1:0-6776 GCA_031388915.1 Pseudomonadota bacterium
TCTCACACGATCCGCAAACTGAAGAACTGTGCCGGTGGATAGGCTTTGCAGCCCTCCGGGCCAAAGCTTTCATATTCTTGTTTATCGAAATAATCGGCGCGTACATGCGTGTCCACAAAGAATTCGATATACCAACGACACAACTCCTCCTGATTGGGGATAGCGCCTCGTTTGTGATCATCGAGTAGTCGTTGTTTCAACGATTGCATCGATATCGGTTGCTGGCCCATGCGAATGCCGCCACCGGCGGCGCTATCGAAAATCACGTATTTGTCGCCGCTGTTGTTCCATGCTGTCCACTCCGGCAAATCGCCCGCGCGACCGCGACCGGGGTTGCCGGTGTAGGCGAACTGTGCCCAGTACGATGACATGGCATGCGCGAGCGGAATGCGGCCCGGCAAACTCTTCTTGTCGTAGAAGGAGCCGAGCATGCCGTGGTTGTCGAGCACGTTGAAGACGAAATTAACTTCCATGCTGTGACCGGCGCCGAACAACTTGCCAAGATCAATGACGTATAAGTTTGGTAATTCGTCCCAATCGAACCGATAACCGAATACGTTGTTGCGGCCGCTGGCGTTCATCGCGGTTAGCGGTTCGTCGGTTGCGCCTGCCGTCCAGTTATCCGAACCGTAACGGTTGGCGCGTGCTAACAATGCCGAATCGCGAACGTGCGGAATGAAGCCATAGCGCATCTCGAGATAACGCGGGTTAAATAAATTGAAAGAGCCCATTTCGTCACGATTGGTGCCGGCAATAAACGGCACGGCGTTGTAGCGCGCAGGATCGGCAAATACCTCGAGCGGCTTGTCCTTCGGGATCACGGCGCCGTCTGCGAATATCGCAGGCGTTACGACCATCTTGTTGCCGGGCTCGGCAACGGTGGCGAGCAGGTCGGCTGCTGGTTTCGAATAGAGATACTCGCGAATCTGTGCGGCATCCATGCGTTCCTGAAGTGCCTTGGCCTGATCGCGGTCCTTGGCCTTGCCATCCCGGACCAACAAGAGATTGACGATCTCGCGGGCGCTGCGTGCGTGGCCGGGGACCACATCGTCGCTATAATTTTCCGTGGCGGCCAGGGGCACCGTGCGCGCGCCGCCACTTTCAGAAATGCCGCCGTGAAACAAGCCCTGCGCCAGCGGCGATAACATCAGTGAATACACGTCGAAGCCGCCTGCGGATTCACCAAATATCGTGACGCGCCCCGGATCGCCGCCGAAAGCAGCAATATTGTCCTGCACCCAATGCAACGCCTGAATCATATCCAGCGTGCCGAAATTACCGGAGCGATCCTGGGCAAGACTCGTGTCCGTATCGATCGCGGGGTGATGAAACCAGCCAAAAATGCCGAGGCGATAGTTGATGGACACCATGACCAGATTCTGTTGCCCGGACAGATTGCGTACGAAGTCATACATGTTCGACGCGCCATTGATATTGGCGCCGCCGTGAATCCATACCATCACGGGCAAACGCTGATCGGCTTGGGGGATGGCATCGGCTGCAAAGCGCGGCGTCCACACGTTCAACGTCAGGCAATCTTCGCCGCCGAGTGGCTTGCCGTAGTCGTCGCGCGGTGCTTTGTTCACCATCGAAGCGACTTGAGTGCACGGCGCGCCGAAACGCAGTGCTTCGAAGGTGCCTTGCCATGCGGATGCAGGTTGCGGCGCGCGCCAGCGCCGTTCGCCCACCGGCGGCTGTGCATAGGGAATGCCGCGCCATGAGTAAGTGTTTTCGGCATCGGCAAAGCCCATGAGTTTTCCTTGGGCCAGGCTACGCTGCGACGCGGGCTCTGCGACTTGGGCCACTTCCGGCTGGGGCGCGAATAGCGCGCTCAAACGCCACAACCCAAACCCGACACCAATCGCGGCCAACAGCACGACCACGACGACTGCGCCGATGATTTTTTTCCACATGGTTTAAGACCCTACAGTTACGTTGCTCATCCCTAGACGGTTGAGTAACGCTTTTATTGGGTAGGCGCACTGACCTATTTTGTGCTGGCTGTGGGTCCGACTTGGGTCGGACTTCTCAGGCATCGCAGTCAGGCTGAAGCCTGACCCAGAAGGATGTGGGAAATGCCGGGCCTGTTGGAACAGGGCCCGGTAGACCCACAGTAGAAATTCGCTTAAGTGAGTGACATTGGGGTTTCGGACCTGTGGCAACGGGTCCGAAACCTAGCCGCGCTATTTCAAGTTCTCATGGAAGAAGTTGGCGATTACCTGGTAGGCGTCCTGTGACTCCGGAAACTGTGGCAGGTAAATGTAGCAGTGGCCCATGCCTTCACCGACGACAAGGGTGGAGCGCACGCCCGCCTTCAGCAGCTGCGAATTGGTATAGATCGCCGGGGTCATGTCCATGGCGCGAGTGCCGGTAATGAGGAGCGACGGCGGAAATTTGGCCAATACCTCGGGATGACGCGCAGGCGCGACGATCGGGTCCGAAGGATCAACCTTGGCGAAATAGCCACGGTCGAGGCCTGGCTGCGGCGGCGTGCCGGGCGGCGGCGGTGGGGGGAAGCCGCCGTCGATATAGGCCGCCAAATAGGCCGAATCGCCCTTGATGAAGCTGCCGGTCGCACCCGCGCCGAAGATACCGATCGCACCCGCCTGCGGCAGGCCATGCGCGGGCAGCCAAGCAGCGGCCTGGCCGGTCAACGCGCCGCCCGCCGAACAACCGTAGATGCCGATGTGCTTCGGCTTGTAGCTCTTGAGCAGTTCGCGATAGACCGCTGCAACATCCTCCACCCCGGCAGGATGGGTATGTTCGGGAGCCATACGGTAATTCACCGTCACCACCTTGAAGCCACCGACCGAGGCGATGGGTATCGATTCCAGCAGGGCGCAGCCCTCTGCGCATATCGAGAACGCGCCGCCGTGCAAGTTCATCAGTACCCGTTTGGAATCGAACGGCTTGTCCTTCGGCGTGATGATTCGGGTTGGCACGCCGCCGATAGTCTGGTCGACAATATCGACTGCATAGCGTTTACGCATCATCCCCACGATGGGCTTCAGTTGCGCTTCGTTCTTGCGGCGGGCTTCGGTGATATCGTCGTTCGGCGAGGGCATAGCGCCATGCAACATCGAGCGCATCTTCAGGATGTCGATGCTTTCTTTGCTCATGTAGGCCGAAGGCGGCAGGTCGAAGGCCGGAACATGGACAGTGCCGTCCGGGCCGTACTCGGGCTTTGCCGCTTTGCCTCCTGCCTCTGCGCTAAGCGCAGCCGGGGCGACAAGCGCAGCGGCGAGCGCAATCGTGGCTACGGCGCTGCGGAACATGGTGTGGTGCTTCATCATCAACCCCTGCATCTGTTATTTAGCCTGGCGAGAATATAGCGCCCGTATTACGCGGTTGCTTGATCGTTTGCAAATCTTCATACGGATGCGCTCGATATTTTGTTGGCCCTGATCGTCCAGCGGCACTGGTTTTTCACGCACGGCGTCAAACGACCATCGGCTTTCCAGAAAATCACGGATGTGCCTCGCCAGGAGAGCAGTGCCGAACCGTAACACCCAACTCCGGGCTCGTAAATTTTATCGCGTGGTCGCTTGCAACAACTTGGCTGGCGTCATGTCAGGCGATTTGGAAATGCAGAATTCAGGTCGCAGAAGCAGGTCTATGCTGCAATACCACCGATATTCACGACGCTTCGACTTCGCTCAGCGACCGGACGAGACGTCTTCGGCTGCACAGCGGAATTGAAGCCTGCCTCGTCGTTGTGGCGCCGCGCAGGGTGAATCATCCGCTACGCCACGCGTTTAAAAATCAGCGAAGTATTCACGCCGCCAAACGCGAAATTGTTGTTCATTACATACTCGCACTGCAATTCGCGGCCGGCGCCCATGATGTAGTCGAGTTCGCCGCAGCGTTCGTCGAGATGTTCGAGGTTCAACGTCGGTGCGAACCAGCCATTGTTCATCATCTCGATGGCGGCCCAGCTTTCCACTGCGCCGCATGCGCCCAGGGTGTGTCCCAAGTGACCTTTCAAGGTGCTAATCGGCATGCGCTTACCGAATAAGCGATGCGTGGCTTGCGACTCGGCGATATCACCCTGTTCTGTCGACGTAGCATGCGCATTGACATAGCCAATAGCGTCGGCATCGAGCCCAGCGTCGTCCAAGGCCATGCGCATCGCCAGTTCCATGGTGTTGGTATTGGGGTGCGTTAAATGATCGCCGTCGGAGTTGCTGGCAAAACCCACCAATTCGGCATGAATTTTCGCACCGCGTGTTTTGGCGTGTTCGTATTCTTCCAACACCAAGGTGCCCGCGCCTTCGCCAATCACCAAGCCATCGCGATCACGATCAAAGGGACGTGGCGTAGTCGTGGGCGCATCGTTACGCAGGCTGGCGGCATACAAGGTGTCGAACACCGCCGCTTCGCTGGCGCACAACTCTTCCGAACCACCCGCCACCATCATCGGGATGCGTCCGAATTTAATTGCCTCATAGGCATAGCCGATGCTTTGGCTACCGGACGTACACGCGCTACACGCGGGAATCACGCGGCCTTTCAAACCGAAGTACACGCCGATGTTGGCGCAGGTGGTGTGCGGCATCAGGCGCAGATAGGTAGTGGCATTAATGCCACCGACCACACCCGTGGTAATCATGGAACTGAATTCCAGCGTGGCGTCGGTGCTGCCGGTGCATGAACCATAGGCCACGCCCATGGCGCCGGTTTTAATTTCCGGATCGTTGAGCAAACCGGCATCCGCCAAGGCCATTTCGGTGGCGCGCGTGGCCAACATCGCTACACGCCCCATGCTGCGCGTCACCTTGCGGTTGTAGTGCGGTGGCAGCTTGAAATCTTTCACCGGGCCGGCGAGCCGAGTATTCAGACCTTCAAAGCGTTCCCACTCCGGCATGTAACACACGCCGCTGACGTTATTGCGCAAGTTCTGCTCGAACCGCGCCCAGGTGTCGCCCAGGGCGGTGATACTGCCCATGCCCGTCACAACGACTCGTCTACCGTTACCGCTCATCAACACATCCCGCCATTCACTGCAATCACCTGGCGCGTCACATAAGCCGCACCGTCCGACATCAAGAAACTCACCACGCTGGCAACCTCTTCCGGCTCACCGATACGTTTGGCTGGGATCGCCTGCATCACTTCTTCCATGTGCACATCGGCAATCATCTCGGTGCGAATCAAACCCGGCGCCACGCAATTCACCGTGATATTGCGACTCGCCAACTCCACCGCCAAGGCTTTAGTTGCACCAATAATACCCGCCTTGGCAGCGCTGTAATTCACCTGGCCGCGATTGCCGGTGATGCCCGACACCGACGACAACGTGACAATGCGCCCCGGTTTGCGGGTGCGAATCATGGGCATGATGAGCGGATTGAGCACATTGTAAAAGCTGTCGAGATTGGTGGTGAGCACCTCGTCCCAGTCCTCGCCGGTCAAGGCTGGGAATGCGCCGTCGCGGGCAATACCGGCATTACACACCACGCCGTAATAAACACCATTGGCCTCAACATCCGCCAACAACGCAGCACTGGCCGCCGCGCGCTCCGCCACATCGAATTGCAAGACACGCGCGGCCACGCCTTTGGCAGCGATGGCTGCCGCCGTATCGTCAGCGAATTGCCGCTGACTGCGGCAATGCACCACGATGTCGTAGCCATCTTCAGCCAGCTTAAGCGCAATGGCGCGGCCAATGCCGCGCGATGAACCGGTGACCAGCACGGTCTTAGCCATGCACTTGCTCCTGGATCAAAGCGTGCAGATTTGCCGGACGAATCGCTTTGATGTCGCCCACTGCTAAATCTTGCTGAGTGCTGGCGTCGCGGATGCTGCATTGAAACACCACCAGATCGTCATCATCGCGCACTAGCAGTTGCGCGCTGACAATCAGCCGTGCGCCCAGCGGAAATACCGGTGTGTGCGCAACATACGAGCGCGTGCCCAGCAACAGCGAAATGCTCGGCTTATCGCCGGCGCGCGCTTCGTTCACGCCCGCGTAAGCACAGGCAGTTTGCGCCATGTACTCCATACCCACCCAGGCCGGCACACCGGTGACGCCATCACACATCACGCTATCGGCACGAATGGTTAATGTGGTCACGATGCCTTCATCATGTTGTTCGACCAATTCATCGAGCAGCAGCATGCGGCCCTCATGCGGCAGAATCTGCGCCATCTGAAATTCCGGCTGTGCTGTCATGATTAGACTTTCTACTGGCCCTTCTTTGGGGTCTATTAACCATTAGCGGATCGCTGCGATCCGCTAATGGTTAATAGACCCCATAGGGCTGCTTTCGATATACAAACTGTACGGATGATCAAAGTGCCGCAGCCACACTCTGCCATTCCATGGATCGGCTGCATAGTGCACCTCGGCCAGCAGCACACCCGCGCGCCGCAAGCGCCGCGTACCCGGATAGGGCTCGCTCACTTCGCCACCCACCGGTTGCCAGGCGCTTTGCAGTGCTGACAGTGGCCAAAACGCCAGTTGCAAGTCATTGAGCAGTTGCCGCGCCTGCAAAGCATCGGGCACCTGCGGTGAGCGTTCTTCAATCAGATCACGACCGTCGTATTGCAAGGTGAAGGCGCGCAAGCCCATCCCGGTCAAACCAATCACCCGCAGTTGCTGGGCATCCACTGTCACCACACTGCGAAGACTAAAACTGGCATCGCCATAGTCGCCTCGTAGTACCTGGGTGGCTTGTCGGGACTGCGACAAACTGGCAGGCGACAATAAAGGCCAAGTGGATTGATTTCCTGACGGCTGGTTATGCTGCGTGGCTGTACAGCCACCCAGAACACTG
>JANMSB010000282.1:0-4324 GCA_031388915.1 Pseudomonadota bacterium
CGGCGGCGCAGTGCAATGGCTGAATCGCTTGTTGGGTTTTGAGGAATCGCTTGGGTTGATTACACCAGCGCCGGGCTGGACTTGAATTGAAAGTGAAGACGCTTCGAGGGCCGCTGGTGTAATCAACCCAAGCGATTCCTCAAAACCCAACAAGCGATTCAGCCATTGCACTGCGCCGCCGGCCGCACCCTTGGTCAAATTATCAATCGCGCACATCACTGCAATCGTGTTGCCGTTGGCTACCGCGCTCAGGTGCGCATAGTTGCTGGTGGCCACGTCTTTGATACGCGGCATGTCATTCATCACCCGCACAAACGGCGAGTGTTTGTAGAAGTCCTGCAACGCGGCAAAGAGTTCCGGCGTTGTGATCGGCTTGCTGCTGGTGGCTTGCACCGTGGCATGAATGCCGCGCGCAAATGGGCCGGAGTGCGGCACGAAACAGAATTCGGCCTGCACGCCTGAAGCAGCCAAGGCGAGTTCAGTGACTTCCGGCGTATGTCGATGAGCCAGTGCGTTGTAGGCATACAGATCGCTGTGACGCTGCGGATGATGCGTGCCGGCGGTGGGAGTTCGACCCGAACCGGTGCTGCCGGTGATGGCGGACACAAACAATCGTGGTTCAATCAGCCCAAGCTTTAGCAGCGGCACACTCGACAGCAGAATCGATGTGGCGAAACAACCGGGGTGCGCCACGTGAGTGGTCGGTGACTTGGCTAAGTGCTCAGGCACGGCACAAGTGAAATGTCTAATACGGTCGGGCGCGCCATGCTCATGTTTGTACACGGCTTCGTAGGCAGCGGCGGTTGCATAGCGATAGTCGGCAGAAATATCGACGACCACGGGTTTGGCGCCGGCTTTTTCAGCCGCAGTTAGCAAGCCATCAAGCAGCTTGTGCGACACACCGTGTGGTGCGGCGGCAAGCACGGCTGACTTTGGCAGTGTGGTAATCAACTGCGTGACTTGTTCCAGACTCGAATACTTGAGTGTCGGATATGCCGCAGCTAAGTGCGGAAACGCTTTGCCTACCGATTCACCGGGTTGGCTATCCGACAGAATCGCCTTTAATTCCAGACCAGGATGCCCGGCAACCAGGCGCAGCAATTCGCCGGCTACGTAGCCGGTGCCGCCGAGAACAATTGTTGGGACTTTATTCGTCATTTCACTCAGTAACCGATCTCTGTGTAGGGGCAGCTCGCGAGCCGCCCTTCTTACTCAACGTTGCACAGAGGGCGGTTCACGAACCGCCCCTACAAAACATCATCAATCCTGCTTCACGGTGCTTTTAGCCAGCACTTCCGGCGACAGCTTCAGGCTATCAATCACGCAATCACCCAACGCCGCGCCATCGGTCATGGCGTTCCACGCAGGTACGCCCATCTGATCGCGAATGATATTCACACCTACCGCGTTATCCGTTGAGGGGCCGGTGACCACGGAAGGTTCAATGCCAAATTTTTCGCGCAGCAATTTCACGCCGCCCCAGGCCGCCACCGGATCGTTGGCCGACAGCACCACGGAAGTCAGCGCTTCGCGAATATCTTTCTCCAGCAGAATGGCTTCCACGCCATACGCACCGAGCAGGCCATCGCCCAGCTCGAACACGATGACATCGGGATCGCCCAACGCCATTTCAGTGAGCAGCGTGCGCGTGATGGCCGGGCCGGTTTTAGCGGTAGTGGTCACCACGCCATAGTCGGTGAAAATGGCGCTGCGTTTCGCGCCGGCATCTTCCATGGCCATGATGTCGCGACGCAGTGAGACACCGGTGGCTTTGAATGCGTGCACGTTCAGACCACGATGCCGCATGCGTGACACGATGGCGCAGGCCGCTGCGGTTTTGCCGGCTTCCATGCAAGTGCCGGCCAGCGCTACTACGGGTATTTTTTTCGTGTCGACTTTGGCGTTGTAATCCAGCGGTTTGTAACCAATCTTGGCCGGCACACCGATGCGTTCGCCGAGATAGGGGAACTGCAACACCACGCCCAGCACGCGACAATCGAAAGGCTTGCCCTTGTCGGGATTGGCGGAGTCGCAAATGCCCAGCACACCGCCGATATTCAGCATCTGAATAATGTCGCCTTCTTTCACGGCTTCGGGTAGGTGTCCCGAGTAACCGAACAACGCCTGACGATGACCCAGTGCGCCGACCACGATATCGCCGCGCGCCACCTTGGCCATGCGACCACTGGTGAGTTCCAGCGTGTTGTAGGTGGATTTGTTGGTGAGAACTTCCACAACCAACACCGTGCCTTCCTCGCACGGCAGGTTCTGCGTTTCGATGCGCAGCTCGCGGCCCAGGTTCAGCGCCTGAGTGATCGAACCGACTTTATCTACAACCACTGTTTTCATTTACTTGCCTTGTCTGACTGCACGAACGGATATACCACTGCGTTTACCCTGTTCCGTTTATCGTAGGGGCGTACCTGTGTGTGCGCCCTGCCGAGACGGGCAGACACATGGGTCTGCCCCTACAACCATGCGGGCGCACACACAGGTACGCCCTACCGAATCACTTGCCTGCGCGATGCCAGAACGATCCCGGCAGCGACAACATTTTGGAAAAGCCCAGTGCATCCGCAGCCGTCCACTCGCCGGCAGATTCGCCGTACACGCCCTTGGATACCGCCATCAGCGAATACTTCGACGTCACGCCTTCAATGAACGCTGAGCCTGGGCGGTACATCACTTTCACTTCACCCGAGACTCGCTCCTGCGAAGACAGCAACAAAGCTTCGATATCTCGGCACACCGGATCCAGATGCTGACCTTCATGCACCATGTCGCCGTACGGCGCGGCGACGCTGTCTTTGATGCGTGCTTGCTTGCCGGTGATCACCAGCTTTTCCAGCTCGCGATGCGCGTTGAGCAACACTTCCGCTGCCGGTGCTTCGAACGCCACGCGGCCCTTGGTACCGATGATGGTGTCGCCGACATGAATGCCGCGGCCCACGCCGAACTTGGCGCCGATGGTTTCCAGCTTTTCAATCACACTGACCGCACTCATGGTGATGCCATCCACGCTGCACGGCACGCCGCGTTCAAACCCAAGGGTGTGCACTTCGGGCGGCTGCGGATTGCTGAAGGCATCTTTCGACAACACCCAGGCACTATCGGGAATGGTGTCATTGGAAGTGAGCGTTTCCTTGCCGCCAATGGTCACGCCCCACAGACCACGATTCACCGAATACGCAGCGCCGTAGGGTGGCAGCGGCAATTGCTTGTCTTGCAGATACTTCAGTTGTTCGGGGCGCTTAAAGGCCTTGTCGCGTACTGGCGCGAGAATGGTGAGTTCCGGCGCCAACGTGCGCAGCGCCACTTCAAACCGCACTTGGTCGTTACCGGCAGCGGTACAACCGTGCGCCACAATCTTGGTGCCGAGCTTGCGTGCGTATTCGGCAATGATCTGTGCCTGCATCACGCGCTCGGCGCCCACGCATAGCGGATACAACTGACCACGCCGCACATTTCCCATGATCAAGTACTTGAGCACTTGATCGAAATAGGTGGGCTTGGCTTCCACTAAAATCTGCTTTTCCGCGCCATATGTTTTGGCGCGCTGCTCCAATACCTTGGCGGCTTCGGCGTCGATGCCGCCGGTGTCTACCGTCACAGTGATAATCGGGCGGCCATAGTTTTCCTTCAGCCAGGGCACAAGAAAAGACGTGTCCAAGCCACCTGAGAAGGCCAGCAAAATGGGCTCGTTACCAGCAGGAATGTTGTCAGTCATGATGTAGCAAAACTCTCGTTCCCCTATTTACCCTCCCCGCCTGCGGGGAAGAGCAGGGGGGCGGCGAGCTTACTCGCGAATGTTGGCAATCTATAGTTTGAAAATTTCGCGAAGTCGTTTGCTGAGCTGGTGTTGTTCGCGCAAACCTTCGGTGGCAATAAAAATTGTATCGTCACCGGAAATGGTGCCCACCACTTCCGGCCACTCGGCTTGGTCAATGGCCACCGCCACGCTCTGCGCCGTGCCGGTCCGCGTTTTGACCACGGTCAGCGAACTGCCGGCGGTGCGGATGCCGATCACAAAACCGCTCACGGCATGGAATGGATCGGCGCTGCTGGCCGCGCCCTCCGGCACGATATAGCGATCACCGGCCTTGGCCACCTGCAATTCCCGCAGGTCGCGGCTGATGCTCGACTGCGTTGCCTCGAAACCCTGCTTTTTGAGCAGCTTCACCAGCTCTTGCTGCTTGTGCACCACCGACTCGCGGATGATCTTGACGATCGCCACGCGGCGTAAGTTGGATTGGTGTAGTTCGGCGGCCATAGGGGTAGCGGTGAGCGGTTCCAAATTCAAAATGACCAAATTAGAAAGACCAGC
>JANMSB010000422.1:0-4021 GCA_031388915.1 Pseudomonadota bacterium
CGTCTGGCCATTCAACCCGGCCAGCACGTTGATGCTCGCGCCGTCTTCGGGCAGATTGATGTTGACCAGATTGCCGTTTGAGCTGAAGCCGCTGGAAGTTTGCAGATCGACAGTGCCACCGGCCGTTACCAGCAACGCGCCTGGACCATCGATGGTAATTTCACGGCTGTTTCGCAGGATGTCGCCGCTCTCGTTACGCGACACCGTGTAGTAGAGATCGCCACCGGCTTTAATGCTGCTCACGTCACCGGCAGTGTTATTTTGAATCGCCAGCGGCAGATCGATGATGTCGCCGCCGGCTACAACGCGTGTTGGCATGGCGATGCTCAACTGTGCTGAGGCACCGGTCTGGCCAGGCAATATCGTGAAATCGATGTCACCGGACCGGGCCACGATATGCGCCATGCTGTTGTCCCCGGCGTGCACTGGCGTACTGGCATGAGCATTGGGCAAAGCGCCAGTCAATGCCGCCTCGTAGCGCCCAAATACGTCACCTGGCGTTGCTGGATTGACAACGCTCGGCAGGAATGCAGGATCCACATCGGGAACAGTTAACGTGAGAGGCTCGTTGACAGCCCCCCGGCGAATGCTATTGCCTGCAAGAATTTCGAGCTTGCTGCCAACTGCCGGGAACAGAGTCGTATTCAGATTCAACAAGACATCGCCGTTCAGTGCCTGCAAACTCAGATTGGGCGCATACGGCATGAAACTGCCATCCAGCACATCTTGATAGCTGCCATCGGTAGGCTTGTTGTCATTGAAAAGTTGGGCGATGCTCGCATGAGCATTTGAAAGAAGCACGTTCCCAGTCAACGTCTGAACTGTCACTGCACTGTCGGCAGTATACGTACTGAATACCGACAAGCTTGTCGCCGCACCACTATTCGGGATTTGTGACCTGACCTGTGGCAGCAGCGTAGGATTAACCACAGCTTCGATACCCACGTTGCCGCGCGCTTCGACATTCCATGTGCCATCGCCCAATGCCAGCACTGGATACAGGTTGGTCCTGCCACTGATGTTTACATCGGAGCCAGCAGTGATCGAACCGCGGCCCAACCCGACAAAATAACTACCACCTGCTACATCGCCGCCTGCGTGCACCGCAAGGTCACCACCACCAATGACGTTTACCACACTGTTCTGGGCCGTGGTGCCGCCCACCTGCTGGCCGATGGACGGTATCGATACCGACAGATCATGAATGTTTCCACCGGCAGCAACCGTTACGTTGCCACCACCCAGGGCGCCGACGTTCTGCATGAAGCGACTGAAATTGATGGTCCATGCAGTAGACCGCCCTGTGGGCGCTTCCGTGACGGATTTGCCAACACGCCACAACCAGTCAGTGTAGGGCGGCGTAGCTCCAGTGGTGGCTGTAGCTCTCGTGGCCTCTGCGCCCTGAATATCTCCCTGCACTTTGATCGTGATATCCCCGCCATTCACAGGATAGGCGCGGTTACTTACCACCTTGAAACCATCACTGGCGGCCAAGCCCGCTGTGTACAGCACTGACGCCTGATTGCCCAGAATGAAATCACCAGTAACCGCCACATCAATAGAACCAGTGCCGGTGCGCACCATGCGGTACGTTGCGGGGGGTGCGGTAAAGTTGGTTGTGGTCGGTAAGGAGCCACTGGCAATGGTGAAGTGCGCGTTGCTGTCGTTGCCCACCGCCATCAAGTCGGCACTGCCGGCATCCGCGCCGGCAATCAGTCGATATGACCAGGAATCGCTAGGTGCGTCGGGCAGCGTGAAAGCCGATACGCCACTGAAGCCGTCTGAGAGTGATGCATCGAACCTGAGGCTGCCGCCGGCACGCAGGGTCAGTACGCCCGGTGCGCCGTTGAAACGCCAATTCGACAGATCCCAGTCACTGGTCAGAGTCATGTCACCGACTGACTGGACTTCAATGCCGGCCAGTACGCGGAAGCTGGTGTCATCTGCCGCACGACCCAATGCCAAGCGGATGGCACTGCTGTTGTCTTCAATGAAATTTTCGGCCTGCCCGAACCACGGATTGCTGCTGACATCCACCGTGTTGCTGACATTAAGGTCACCATCAGTATCGTCGTAACTTTGATAGGCTTCGAGTGACGTCTGCTCCACACCGGTGACGGTACCTGCCAGCACCACACCATCATTGGTGGCAACGGCATCCGTGAGGGTTGTTGCCACGTCACGTGTGACTCGCAAGTTCAACTTGCCGCCATCAGTGGTATTGCTTGCGCCTGAGCTCAGATCGATCTGTGCGCCGCTATTGATGCGAACCGCCCCGTCGCTGGCACGCAGATTCAACTCGCCGCCATCGCCGGTCGCCGTGTTGGCCGATGCCAGCACCGATCCGTTGATCGTGAGGTTATCTTCAGCCGACAATACCACCTTGCCGCCATCCTGACCGCGCGCATCAATCACGCCGTTGACAACAATGCTGCCTTGATCAGCGGTGAGTTGCAGCCGCTGTGCAGTGGCGGTGCTGCCGGAGACCAGCACCAGATCGCCTGCGCCACGCTGACGAATGCTGCGTTCTGCATTAAAGCCGCCGGCATTCAAGGCGCTGGTCAGTGTCGATAGATTGCCGACATTGCTCGCATCGATAGCGACGCTACCGCTGTCAGCCGCATTGGTTGCACTCGCTTGCAACTGACCACTTAACGTCACCGAACCTTGCGTTGCCTTGATGTTGAGCTGCCCCGCCTTGCCATCGGCAGCGGCCGCCACATTGATCACGCTGCCGCTTTGCGCAATTACGTTGGCTTGCGTGGCCACCAAATTGACTTCACCGGCAGGCGCTGCTACCACGGTGCCGTCGAAGTCGCGCGTGCGCCCGGCTACATCAATGACTGCGCCATTGGCCAACGTGACATTACCGCTATTGGCTGTGACGACAACTTTACCTGCCGCAGCTTCAACGCGACTGGCAAGGGTCACTGCCGCACCGGTCAAGCTTAACGTGCCGCCTAGTTGGCTATTTTGTGCGGCTGCCGTTGCATCAAGCGCTGCCATATTCAGATTGCCGCTGGCGGTGAGATCGGTTTTCGCGCCGGTAGCAGCCAACAATACCGGCGTGGTCAGCGTCAAATCGCCCACGACGTTCACGCCGCCGTGTTGCTCGCCACGCAACTGCGTGTCGGCCTGCATCGTCACATTCGCAAAGCCGGTAATGCGCTGTGTGCCCTCGCCTATCACGATGTTGTCGGCATGCAGTTGTAGCGTACCGCTGCTTGCGCTCGCATCCGCATCGGAACGTTGTGCACGATTGCTCAGCGCAATGCGGTCAGTGGCAGTGATGGAGGCATTTGCGCCCACCTGTTGGTTGCGCAGCCCAGCCGCATCTAGCGATAGCTCGTTAACGCTCAGCGCAACATTGCCATACACATCGATGTTCGACCGGCTGACCAACGCGAGCTGATTCAATTGCAGGTTGCTCAACTGCCCGGCATTCAGTGTTAAGCCAGCGGCTGTTACGGTGTTCTGCGCGAGATTGATATGACTGGCGCCCAGGCTCAACGAGCCGGATTGCAGCGCCAGCGTCGCCGCCGATTGCGTCTCCAGCGACGCATCCAATGCCAGTGCGCCGC
Source organism: Pseudomonadota bacterium (assembly GCA_031388915.1). GTDB lineage: Bacteria > Pseudomonadota > Gammaproteobacteria > Steroidobacterales > Steroidobacteraceae > CAILZL01. The sequence continues at coordinate 3,582 of JANMSB010000422.1, forward strand.
CTGTCGCGGTTAACTGCGCGCCGCTCTCCAGCACCAGACTGCCGCTCAATCCCGATTCGTTACTACGACGAATCTCTGCTTGATCGCCCGCAGCCAGACGCAGCATGGCGCCATCGCCTGCCACCAAGTAAGTATCAGTAGTCGGCAACGCACCGGATGCAGTGAGATTCGCGCCAGACGCCACACGCACGGTATCGGTGGCGGCAATCAACAGTTCTGGCGCGGTCAGCACAGCATCACCGGCGACGGTGACATTGCTGGCGGAGACATTGATATTGACGCCAGCATCAGTGCTGTTACGGTTGCCGCCCAGCAACAAGCTCTCCGCACCCAGCGCGGAGAGATCATGGGCACTGACCACGACTTCACCGGTACCCGCAGTGGCGGATTCAGACACGATCAGATTTGCCGCGCTGATGTCCAGCGCTGCACCGCGCGCA
>JANMSB010000426.1:0-25237 GCA_031388915.1 Pseudomonadota bacterium
GTGCGCGCATGGTTCAACGACGGCGCCGCGATTTATGTCTGCGGCAGCCTGGAAGGCATGGCCGGCGGTGTCGAAGCGGCGCTGAGCGATATCATCGGCAGTCAAGCTGTAGAGCAGTTGATTGAATCGGGTCGCTATCGGCGCGACGTGTACTAGGGTCTGTCATTTCGAGCCCTTCGGAGGCCGGAGATCATCCCTGTGGGACGGGCTCACTGAAAACCGCTCCTGCGTTTCCAGTGTTGCCGCCATCCATGGCGGTCTCAGGATAAACTCCGCGAGAAATCTCTCCTTTCCGAGAGCGTGCAGCATCAAGCACTTGCTGGATTTCTCCCTTCGGTCGAAATGATAGAGGGAAATAAAAATCTCCGCCCCAAGGGGCGGAGTATTAAGAAGAACTCGCCCGCTACGCATCGCTCCATATTTATTCGCCGCAAGCGGCGGGGAATTGAACCCGCAGTGAGTAAATCAGACGTTCCTTGGTCTGCAAACAATTGTGGCTCTTCTTGCGGGTAAGTTTATGGCCAACTCCAAAATCAAGTAACTGATATATGTGCTCACAAGACTTTCTCCTTATGGCACAAAGTTTCCGGTTTCTCGAACAATGTGCAGTGTAACCAATCCTTTTGCGAAGTTATGAAGGTCACGACCAGTTGCAGCGTTCTCGGTTGATGCCATTGCTAATTTAAATGATTTCTCATCGTCGAAATGCATTTCGACAAACTGATAAGCGCCAGGCGCGTCACCCCACGGTATTGGTAGATTATGGTTGACGAGGACTCTGGCCAGACCAGGAATGGCGAGAACCAATGGCAAATGAATGTCTGCGAAATGCGCATCAAATGCGACGGGATCAGCTGGCATGGCATAGATCGCAATCAATTTGTGCATGCTTACACCTTGCTATCGGACACGGCGTCTGGAACCTCATGCTCGCTCACCATGGTGAGCACGTCGTATACCGCTACGATCTCGCCGTCTTGATTGGTGATCTCAGTATCCCAAGCGACTTCACCCCAGCCTTTTTCTGCGCGCAGCGACTTTGATTTGCAGGTAAGGCGCACCTTGATTCGATCACCGGGTTTCACTGGCTGCACGAAACGCAAATTGTCGAGTCCATAATTGCCAAGTACTGGGCCATAGTCCGGATCGACAAATAGACCTGCCGCAGCAGAAATCAGAAAGTAGCCATGTGCAACACGACTGCCAAACAACGGATTGCGTGCCGCCTGCACATCACTCATGTGTGCATAGAAGTTATCGCCTGTCAGTGCTGCAAAGCTTTCAATATCTACAACCGTGACTTCACGCATGCCAGAAACGAAAGTATCACCAATCTGCAGCTGTTGAAGTGCTTTGCGAAAGGGATGTCGGCCCGGGTCACGCTGCGTGCTGCCACGCACATAACGCCCAGTGATTGCGGTAATGGTGTTCGGCGAGCCTTGAACCGCAGTGCGCTGCATGTAATGCAATACACCGCGAATACCACCCATTTCCTCGCCGCCTCCTGCACGGCCCGGTCCGCCATGAATCAAGTGCGGCAGCGGCGAGCCGTGGCCAGTGGATTCTTTGGCACTGGTGTTATCAATCACCATGATGCGGCCATGATAGGGCGCGAGTCCCAACACCACCTTTCGCGAAACGGTCACATCAGCGGTGAACAACGAAGCTACCAAGCTGCCGCCACCACGACGTATTAAGGTGATTGCTTCCGGTACAGAGGCATAGGGCATCAATGTACATACCGGTCCAAATGCTTCGATGCTATGAACGGCCGTTGCAGTGCTAGCCGAACGTGAACGCAGCAGCGTGGGTGTTACAAATGCGCCATGGTCACTTTCGATGCCCTCCAGCACCATCTTGTTTTGCCCACCGACGATGACGTCGGCTTCTTCCTGCAATCTGGCGAGCTGGGTCAATACTTCGCGGCGTTGCTCCAGGGAAGCGAGCGGTCCCATTCGAACTTTTTCATTGCGTGGGTCGCCCATGATTACTTTCGCCAGCTGCGCTTGAATGGCTGCCGCAGCTTGATCGGCATATTCGATGGGCACCAGGGCTTTACGAATCGCCGTGCATTTCTGACCCGCTTTAACCGTCATTTCACGCGCCACTTCACGCGCAAACAAATCGAACTCAGGAGTACCCGGCTTCGCATCCGGACCCAGCATGCAGGAGTTCAGCGAATCCGTTTCAGCGGTGAAGCGCACCGAGTTGCCAATGATCACTGGATGGGTTCGCAACGACTGTGCTGTATTTGCTGAGCCGGTGAAGGCAACTGCGTCCTGACAGGTCAGGTGCTCAAAAAGATTACCGAGACTTCCGCATATCAGCTGTATCGCACCCTCGGGCAATATTCCAGACTCGATCATGCGCCTGAATACCAGGGCGGTCAGATAAGAGGTGGATGTCGCAGGCTTGACGATGGCAGGCACACCGGCCAGCAAGGTGGGCGCCAGTTTTTCCAGCATGCCCCATACCGGGAAATTGAAGGCATTGATATGCACCGCCGCGCCTTCCAGCGAGGCATAGATATGCTGACCAATGAACGTTCCACCCTTGGAAAGCGCCTCTACTGCACCATCGACATACACATGATCATTGGGTAGTTCACGCACCCCTTTGCTGGCATACACAAATGCGGTTGCGATGCCACCATCGATGTCAATGGCTGAATCGTTCTTGGTAGCGCCAGTCGCATAAGACAGCGAGTAGAACTCCGCCTTGTGATCAGTCAAATACTTGGCAAGTTTTTTCAGCAGTGCGGCACGTCCATGAAAAGCTAGTTCGCGCAGTGCGGGGCCACCTACATGACGGGCGTATTCCAGCACTCCTTTGAAGTCGACGCCACTTGATGATGCGCTAGCAAATACTTCACCGGTAGTTGCATCGCGCAACGCTACTCCCTCGCCTCGCCCAGCAAGCCAACGACCTGACACATAACTTTCCAAATTCATATCATTTACCTTGGTTCGTGGCTTTAATTCGATCAGCTCAGCCGCTCAATCACCATCGCAATACCCTGACCTACGCCAATACACATAGTGCACAAGGCGTAACGTCCATTCGTCCGTTCCAATTGGTTCAATGCGGTGCTCACAAGGCGTGCACCACTCATCCCCAATGGATGACCGAAGGCGATCGCGCCCCCGTTCGGATTGACGTGCGGCGCGTCGTCGGGCAGGCCCAACTGACGCAATACGGCCAGCGATTGCGAGGCGAAGGCTTCGTTCAGTTCGATTACATCGATTTGATTCAGATTCAACCCCAGGCGCGCTAACAACTTGCGGCTTGCTGGCAAGGGGCCCATGCCCATGATGCGCGGTTCAACACCGGCAGCAGCGGCACCCACCACTCTTGCTCTGGGCTTAAGTCCAAAGCGCTTCACAGCCGCTTCACTGGCGAGCAGCAGTGCGCAGGCACCATCATTGACACCCGACGCATTGCCTGCGGTCACGGTGCCATTAGCGCGAAATGGTGTCCCTAACTTCGCCAACGCTTCCAAGGTGGTGGCACGCGGATGCTCATCGCGACTCACCACCATGGGCTCGCCTTTGCGTGCCGGAATGGTGACAGGCACTATCTCCGCATCTAGTACGCCGCTGGCTTGGGCGTGGGCGGCACGCTGCTGACTGCGTAGTGCAAACGCATCTTGATCGGCGCGCGAAACAGCGAACTGCTCCGCCACGTTCTCGCCGGTCTCCGGCATGGAATCGATGCCGTATTGCTTTTTCAGCAGTGGATTGACGAAGCGCCAGCCGATGGTGGTATCGAACAGCTGCACATCACGGGCAAACGCGCCATCAGACTTCGATACGACAAACGGTGCGCGACTCATGCTTTCGACACCACCCGCAATCAATAGCTCTCCTTCACCACTGCGAATAATGCGAGCCGCACTAGCTATTGCATCGAGACCCGAACCGCATAAACGGTTGAGAGTCACGCCGGGCGCTTCGACCGGCAACCCCGCCAGCAAAGACGCCATACGTGCCACATTGCGATTGTCCTCACCCGCCTGATTCGCACACCCCAGAATCACATCATCCAGCTGCGTCCAGTCAGCGCCCGGATTGCGCGCCATCAATGCCTTGATGGGCACTGCCGCCAAGTCGTCGGCACGAACGCCCGATAGCACACCGCCGTAGCGACCAATCGGCGTACGGATGGCATCACAAATAAGCGCTTCACTCATGCTTTACTCACCACTGTTTCCACGACACGTCCGGCAATGCGATGTGAATGTCCACGAAACAACGCCACACACGCACCGTTTTGATTCGATATCGATACTTCGTACAAACCGGTCCGACCACCTCGCCAGATTTCCTTGGCGATAGCCATCAACATATCGCCAGCCCGCGCTGGGGCGAGATAGTCAATGCTGCAATGGGCAGCAACAGTATTGTCACCCCGTGAGTTGCAGGCCAAAGCAAAGGCCGAATCGGCCAGCGAAAACAATAGCCCGCCATGACAGGTTTGATGTCCATTCAACATGTCTTGGCGCACATGCATGGAAACACTCGCTTCGCCGGGCGCAATGACTTCGATCTTCATGCCCAGCACTTGTGAAGCACGATCCGCAATGAACAGCGCTTGCGCAGATGCTTCCGCTACTGCTTGAGCTGGTACATCGATCAAAGTCGAAGAAACTTGCATGTCAGCGACCGACAAAATTCGCAGAACGCTTGGCGCCGAATGCAGCCACGCCTTCGGCGTAGTCGGCCGTCGCACCCAGTTCGCGTTGCAGGTCACGTTCGATATTTAGCTGCTGCTCAAGCGAGTGCTGCCACGCGCCGTAAATCGCCTGCTTGGTGCGCGCCAAGCCGCGTGTTGGCGCATTGGCAAACTGCCTCGCAAATGCATCGACAGTCGCAGTGAGTTCACCATCATCAACACAACGCCAAATGAGTCCCCAACTTTCCGCCTGCGCCGCACTTAACTTGTCGCCCAGCAGCGCCAAGCCCATGGCACGCGCATTGCCCACCAGGCGCGGCAGGAACCAGGTGCCGCCAGAATCGGGAACCAATCCCAACTTGCAGAAGGCCTGTACAAAACTCGCGGACCGTGCCGCGATGACCATGTCGCAGGCCAAGGCAATATTGGCGCCAGCGCCGGCCGCCACGCCATTGACTGCCGCAATCACCGGCAGGGGCAAATTGCGTAAGGCCAGTATCAAAGGCTTGTAGTTGTGTTCGATAGACTCGCCGAGATCAACTGCTTGACCGGTGCTTTGACCTGGCGCCACCGCGCGGTCAGCCAAGTCCTGGCCCGCACAAAATCCACGCCCTGCGCCGCTCAGTATGAGTACGCGCGCGCCTTCGCTGGTTACACGCGACAGTGCATCGCGTACTTCCGCATGCATGGCCGTGTTGAAACTATTGAGCTTGTCGGGGCGATTGAGTGTAAGGCGGGCGATGCCGCCCTCCAGCATGAATAAAATTGATTCATACGCCATATGTCCTCACTTCTGATCGTAGTCGAGTTCAACACGATTGCTGGTGGGCACGGCCTGACAACACAGCACATAGCCCGTAGCCACTTCCCACTCTTCCAGAGCTTGGTTGTATTTCATATCTATCTTGCCGCCCGTCAGTTTGGTGCGGCAGGTCGAGCACACGCCCGCTCGACACGCGAAGGGCAGCTCAATGCCTGCACGCTCCGCCGCATCGAGAATGAATTCATCGCCCATCGGCATCTTGAACGAGCGCCGCCTACCATCCATGACAACGGTCACTTCAGCCATGCCGGTGTTCTGCGCAGCGCGTTCCGTAGATGGCGCTGCATTGGCATTGGCACTTACTACTGCACCGAAATGTTCAATATGCACCTTGCCCTTGGCGCCCAATGCCACGAGCTCGACACTTAATGCTTCGAGCATCGCACCGGGGCCGCACAGGAAGTATTCATCTACACGCGCGACATCAAACAGTTCATTGGCAAGTACGCGCAGCCTCGCCGCATCAACTCGGCCATTAAACAAGTCAATATCTTGTGGCTCACGACTCATGACGAAGTGCACCGCGAGGCGCGACAGATATGTATTTTTAAGCGCCAGCACGTCTTCCAAAAACATGGCGTGCGCGCTATCGCGGTTGGCATAGACCAATAAAAACTGCGAGCCGGGCTCGACGGCAAGCGTCGAAGCGATAATCGACAAGATGGGAGTGATGCCACTGCCTGCTGCGATGGCTACATAGACCTTGTTGGCATCCTCGGTGAGCTGTGGATGAAAGCTGCCATTGGGTGTCATCACATCTAGTGACTGATTGATCGCCAACTGTTCGGCAAGATAACGCGACATCTCACCTTGCACACGCACGCCGATTTTAAGTTCGCCGCCCACCGGACTAACCACTGAATAGGTACGCCGCAGGGCACGTCCATTCAGGGTTGCGCGAACCACCAAATGCTGGCCGGGACGAAACCGATAGGCTTCACTCAGTTCTTGCGGCACCGCAAAGGTCAAGCAATAGGCGTCTTCAGCGACCTGCTCGCGACGTTGTAATGCCAGTGAATGAAACTTGATCATGGATTTTTGTTTGCCGAGTCGCGCCGGTGGATTAAAGGCACTTGAAGTAGTCGAACGGTTCCAAACAGCTGATGCAGCGGTAATGAGCTTTGCAGGGCGTGGAACCAAATTCGCTGAGTTTCTGTGTTGATGTCGAACTGCAACGCGGACAGGCAATGGCCAGATCCCGGCTTAACAGTCCTCGCACATTGCTCACGGATTCCGCAGGGGGTGCGATACCATACTCACGCAGCTTGTCGTGACCCGCAGCGCTGATCCAATCACTAGTCCACGGCGGCGATAGCACTTCAACCACTTTGACGTGCTGAAAGCCTTCATGCTCCAAGGCCTCAACAATGCTGGCATGAATAACCCGCGTTGCCGGACAGCCCGAATACGTGGGCGACACACCAATACCCAAGGCACCATCGTCGAACACCTCAATGGAGCGAATCACGCCGAGGTCCATCAAGGTCAACACCGGAATTTCTGGATCCGTAACCGCCTCAAGCACCTGATAAGCGCGGGCAATAACGTCCTGCGCTTCCACTTGCTGAGGTGTATTGGCCATGGCAATCATGGAGCTACCAGGTGGCGCCCGGGTAAGTGCGTTGCATGTACTGCAACTCAGTCAGCAGATAGCCCAGATGCTCACTGTGCTGACCGCGTTTGCCATACCAAGTAAAGGGCGCCTGTGCGGGTTGCTTCAAAGTCGCTTCGGCAAGCAGCGGCGTGATGCGCGCACACCAACTCTGCTGCACGTCGCCTAGATCAGGCGCCACTCCCGCCGCATGCATGGCGGCATCGATGTCATCGGCATCAAATAGCTCGCGAGTGAGCGGCCACAGTACATCCAGAGCATTTTGTACGCGCGTATGACTTTCAGCAGTGCCATCGCCAAGGCGCACCAGCCAGCCCGCGCTGTAGCGGAAGTGATAACGAGTCTCCTTGATTGCCTTGGCGGCGATTTCCGCGAGGCGCGCATCGGTGGATCGCTGCAATCGCTCGTAAAGCTCCAGCTGAAACGCATCGATCAACACCTGACGCACGATGGTATGACCGAAATCACCATTAGGCTGCTCAGCCAGCTGGGCATTGCAGAATTCACTCTCCGTGCGTTGGAATGCCAGCGCATCTTCGTCGCGACCTTTTGCTTCCAGTTTACCGGCATACCCCAGTAACAGTCGGGCTTGCCCCAGCAGATCCAGGGCGGTGTTGGCCAGACCCAGATCTTCTTCAAGTGCGGGCGCATGGCCGATCCATTCGCCCAGACGCTGTGACAGAACCAGACTGGTATCTGCTAGTCGCAACACATACTGCAGCTTGCTCACAGCGTCTCAACCTCATCGGGGATTTTGTAGAAGGTCGGATGACGATAAATCTTGTCGCGTGCTGGTTCGAACAACGCATCGGCATCAGTGGGATCGGAGGCGATGATGTCGCTCGATTTCACTACCCAGATACTCACCCCTTCTTGCCGGCGCGTGTACAGATCGCGCGCATGCTCCAGCGCCATGCGGGCATCGGCCGCGTGCAGGCTGCCCGCGTGCTTGTGATCAAGCCCGCCGCGCGAGCGGATGAAGACTTCGTACAGTGCCCAATCGTTTCTTTCAGATTTCATTTAACTTCTCGCCGCGTTGTTTAGGCTGCCCTGGTCCTGCGCAACTGGTGCTTGGCGGCGTGCGCCAGTGCTGCCTCACGCACCCAACGACCGTCTTCGTCGGCACGACGGCGTGCCGCCAATCGTTCGCGATTGCAGGGGCCATGACCCTTGAGAACGTTCTTGAATTCGGTCCAGTCGATTTCGCCAAACAGATACTGTTTGCTGTCTTCATCCCAGTGCAGTGCCGGGTCTGGGATGGTGAGTCCCAGAAAATTGGTTTGGGGTACGGTGAAGTCGACAAACTTCTGTCGCAGCTCATCATTGGTAAAACGCTTGATTTTCCAGCGCGCTGACTGTCCGGTATGCATTGATTCGGCATCCGACGGCCCGAACATCATCAACGAAGGCCACCACCAGCGATTCAATGCCTCCTGTGCCAGTTGCTTCTGTGCAGCGGTGCCACGCGACAAACACAGCATGATGTCGTAGCCCTGGCGCTGGTGAAAACTCTCTTCCTTGCACACTCGGATCATTGCTCGCGAATAAGGACCATAGGAGCAACGGCACAGTGGAATCTGATTCATGATCGCGGCGCCATCCACCAGCCAGCCGATGGCGCCGATGTCGGCCCAGGTCGGCGTCGGATAATTAAAGATGCTCGAATACTTTGCGCTGCCGTCGAGTAACTGCTGAAACAACTCATCACGCGAAACCCCGAGTGTTTCAGCGGCGCTGTACAAGTAAAGGCCATGACCGCCTTCGTCCTGCACCTTGGCAATCAGAATCGCCTTGCGCATTAACGATGGCGCACGAGTGATCCAATTTCCTTCAGGCAGCATGCCAACGATTTCAGAATGAGCGTGCTGCGAAATTTGTCGTATCAATGTCTGACGATACGCGTCTGGCATCCAGTCTTTGGGTTCAATCTTTTCTTCCGCATCGACCCTTGCTTGGAAACGCTGCTCCAAACCTTGCATCTCTATCGTCGAATCTTGCAGGCACCCTTTGTTGAGTGAATCTAACCCTTGCGTATACACAGGCGCACCCCCAGACCACTTCAAATCACCCAGGCCCATCGTGACACATCTTTTTAATATTTTCAATTATTAGTGTGTCACGTTGCGTGGATTTTTTAACGCTGCGCCACCGTGTTATGCTTTTCGTGATGACTGACACCATAAACAAGGCTGCCAACGCGCTGATTACCCGCTTTCGCCGTCAGCGTCCGCTGCGTGGTGGGTCACTACTTATCACCATATTTGGCGACAGCATTGCGCCGCGCGGTGGTGTCATCAGCTTGGGAAGTTTGATTAAGCTGGCCCAGCCCCTGGGTCTCACGGAACGGCTGGTGCGTACCAGTGCCGCGCGCCTAGCCAAAGAAGAATGGCTACAAAGCCAACGCGTCGGCGCGCTTAGCGAGTACCGCCTGTCCGAGAACGGTCAACAGCGCTTTGCAGAAGCGACTCGGCGCATATACGGCATGAGCGAGCACTCATGGCGAGGCAAGTGGACTCTGGTTTCATTACCCGATGTGAAAGCAGTGGAGCGCCATCGGCTACGCCAGGAATTGCAGTTAGCCGGATTCGGCGAGCCTGCCAGTGGACTATTCGTGCATCCTATTTTCACTACCGAAGAGGCCCGCGAGCAGCTGCGATTGGCTGGCTGCAATCAGGCTTGTTTGATTCTCGAAGCCACTGCTGACGATGCCGAGACCAATGCATGCATGATACGAAATGGCTGGAACCTGGCTGAACTAGGCGCACGTTATCGACGCTTCCTGCGTGCGTTTGAATCCATACACACTGCCTTGCAAAGCGATAAGCCTTGCCAGCCCGCCACAGCTTTTGCCATTCGCACGCTGTTGATTCACGAGTATCGGAAAATTCATCTACGCGATCCCATGCTGCCACAGCGGCTATTGCCGACGGATTGGATTGGCGCCAGTGCTGACGAACTCTGCCACAACATCTATGTACGAGTATTTGCAGCTGCCGAACAGCATCTTGGCGAAGTCGGCGCCCACTTGGGAGGCGCTCTTCCCGCTGCGAAAGCGGAAACCTATCGTCGTTTCGGTGGTTTGCCGCGGTAGCAGCATTTGGTCCACAACGCTCATGATTCATTGTCGCTGCGCGTTTTGGCTATGTGGCGCACACTCGATGTCCAGCTAATCAAAAGTGAACACGTCAAGATATCGGGGTATTCACTTTTAATTTAACCAGACGGTTGTCCGGCTTGCTCTGCATTACCACAGAACGTAGTGAAGTCGGTTGTATGGCAGCTGACTTTTTCGCTGTTGCCACACGACTTTTTCGGTGCTCCGTGTGTACTACGTGACGATCAATATTGCACCGCCACGCGTGCTGTGAAGCTGGTTTCTTTAACATGCTTGACTCATTGACTCTGCGCTTAATCTGCAGACGAAGTAAATACTGCCTTGCGTTTGGCGCGCACGGCTTGTAATCCTTCCTTGATGTCGCCCAAACGAAAGCCGAGAAATTCGTACGCTAGCGACGCATCGAAGGCAGGCCCGGCGATCCGTAGCCAATTGTTGAGTGCTTGTTTGGTCCAGCGGATGGCACTGGCGCTACCCGCTGCCAAGCTAGTTGCGACTTCGAGTGCTTCGCTATAGACGCATTCATCATCAACACAAACTGCCACCAAGCCAATACGTTCCGCTTCGACTCCCGATAGTGGCTTGTTAGTCAGCAGATGGTAGCGGGCCTTGGCGAGACCACACAGTAATGGCCAGATAATAACGGCGTGATCGCCTGCAGCAACACCGAGCCGGGTGTGGCCATCCATCAGACGTGCCGTGCGCCCAGCAATAGCTACATCCGCCAGCAAGGCTGCCGCAAGCCCAGCTCCCACTGCTGAACCACGAATAGCAGACACCACTGGCTTGGCACAATTGATCAGGTTGTAAACCAAATCACGCGCTTCAGACGCTACCCGAAGCAATGTAGCGTCATCTGCGATCAACTTATCGATCATAGCGAAATCACCACCCGCCGAAAAATGCTCTCCCTCGCCGCGTATCAATACTGCCCTGACCGTGGCAACTTCATCTACCAATCGCCACACGTAGGCCAGATCGCGATGCATCTTCTGATCCAAGGCATTGAGCTGCCGTGGATGCGAAAGAATGATTTCAAGCACTCCAGCAGCCGGCTCAGCATAGGTGAGTGAACCGTATTGTTGCTGGAATGTTGCCAAATCAATAGTCATGCGCGCGCACGCTGCTGAGCCAACGCCCAATCACTAAAGCCTTGTGCCGTTAACCCCAGCTGTTCGAGCAGTGGCGCAACAGTCCAATGCTCGAGCCCCGGTTGGGAAGAGAACTGCCGGATGCGATTGACGACATGCGTCGTGCCAACACAATCCGCATAGAACATCGGCCCACCGCGCCAGCGCGGAAAACCATAGCCGTTGCACCAGATCGCATCGATATCAGCGGGCGACTCGGCAATGCCACTGGCGAGAATGCGCGCGCCTTCATTGATCAATGCCATCATGCAACGATCTACTATCTCCGATTTGGTCAGATCACGGCGGGTGACGCCTAGCCGCTTCGCTTCGGCAATGATCATGTGTTCAACTTCAGGATCTGCCACAGGCTGACGCGAACCAGGCTCGTAGTTGAACATTCCTTTGCCCGTTTTCTGCCCAAGGCGTCCCGCCTCAACCAGCACATCGGCAATGCGGTAGTAACGCGGATCGGTCGGCAGATCATGTCGCTCGCGGCGCACGCGATAGCCGATATCCAATCCCGCCAGATCACCCACCGCGTGCGGACCCATGGCCATGCCAAACTCTTTCAACGCCTCATCAATTTGAGTGGGCGTTGCACCTTCCAGCAGCAGCAATTGATTCTCACGGCCATAGGCATAGAGCATGCGATTGCCGACAAAGCCAAAACAGTTGCCGACCACAATACCCAACTTGCCGATGCGCTTGGTCAGTCCGAGTACTGTTGCCATTGTCTCGGCCGAGGTCTGTCTACCGCGCACCACCTCAACCAGGCGCATGACATTGGCGGGACTGAAAAAATGCATCCCTAACACTTTTCCGGGTCGATGGGTAAACGAGCCAATGGCATCAATATCCAATGTGGAGGTGTTGGTTGCCAGTATCGCGTCGGGTGCGCAGGCTGCGTCCAGCTGCCTAAACACGGCCTGTTTGACGACAAGACTTTCAACCACTGCTTCAATTACCAATTGCACACCGGCTAGCTGGTTGAAATCTCCTGCACCGGTCACGCGTGCCAGCACTTCATCACCTTGCTGGCCAGTGATGCGCCCTTTGCGTACACCTGTCGCAACGATATCGCGTATACGCAGCATACCCGCACTCAACGCAGCAGGTTGAGAATCAACCAGCGTGACGTACATACCGGCTATCGCCATAGTGGTTGCGATACCCGCACCCATCGTGCCGGCGCCCACGACGCCTACGTGTTTAATATAGGCTGATGAGGCCCGCACCGCCGAACGACTGCCGCGTTCCGCAAAAAATAGGTGTCGCAGGGCCCGCGATGTTACCGATACCCGGCGCTCCTCGAACAACCGACGTGACAGTGCCAAACCATCCGTGAAGGGTTGGGTAGCCGCTGCTTCGACACATTGAATAATGGCTTCTTGAGCACTCCCCTCAGCCTCTATTCGTCCCGTGTCATGTGTCATGAGTCGCTGCCGTTCCTGCGCAAAAAAAGCCGTATCGATTTGCGCCCTATCCATCAATTGGTCACAGGTCCGACGCCATGGTTTGCCAATGGCCATGCGTGCGAATTGCAGGGATCTGGCAAGCAGCTCATCCACCGTAGATTGCTGATCAACTATTCCCAACGCGACCGCACGATTAATGCCGATAGGATCGCCACCCAGCATAATATCTAATGCCGCGTTGACACCGATCACGCGGGGCAACCGCTGCGTGCCACCGGACCCTGGCAGAAGCCCAAGCTTTACTTCCGGAAAACCAAACTTGGCATCATTCGCGGCACAACGATAGTGACAGGCAAGCGCAAGCTCGAAGCCTCCACCCAGTGCCGACCCATGAATAGCTGCAATCACCGGCTTGCGGCAGTTTTCGATGCGTAGCAAGACATCATTGAGCAGAGGCGATACCGGCGGCGCATCAAACTCATGGATATCTGCACCCGCCACGAAGTGCTTGCCAGAACCCATAATCACGATGGCGCTGATCGCAGCTGACTCGTCTGCAGCAATGACCGCTTGCAGCAATTCATGTCGCACTGGCTGCGACAAGGCATTCACCGACGGATGTTGAATGTAGATCAACGCAATATCGTGATCGCGCTCTGTCCTTACCATACTATCCATAGATAAAACTCGTCCGTGACTTACGAGACCCGCGCCATTGATCACGATAACCGTCCTCGTCGATCAATGACTCTTTGGGCCTTGCCTGCCGATCTGGGTATTTTATTTGGCTCACACACCACCACACGAACGCTGATACCAATGTGCGCTTTAACGCTATGCACTAGCGCACCGGCTGCCGCCGCACGCATTGCCCCATCAGAGGCATGTTCTGGCGCCAGCTCCACATTGACGGTCAATACATCGAGATTGCCGTCGCGGAACACTTCAAGCTGGTAATGTGGCGTCAGCTCGGGTTGCTTCAGAACGAGCTCTTCAATTTGTGTCGGGAACACATTGACGCCGCGGATGATCAGCATGTCATCCGAGCGGCCGGTGATTTTTCCGATACGTCGCATCGACCGTGCCGTGGGTGGCAATAGCTTTGTGAGGTCGCGCGTGCGATATCGAATGACCGGCAGTGCCTCCTTGGTCAACGAAGTGAATACCAATTCCCCTTCTTCACCATCCGGCAATACGCGACCAGTCTCTGGATCAATGATCTCCGGATAAAAGTGATCCTCCCAGATCACCGGTCCATCCTTGGTTTCAATACATTCCTGCGCGACCCCAGGACCCATCACCTCAGATAAGCCATAAATATCTACGGCGTCCAAGCCCATACGCTCTTCGATTTGGATACGCATGGCATCCGTCCAAGGTTCGGCGCCGAAAATCCCGATCTTGAGCGAACATTGACGTGAATCAAGATTCTGACGCGCAAACTCTTCGGCAATATTCAGCATGTACGAAGGCGTCACCATGATGATGTCTGGCTTAAAATCATTGATAAGCTGCACTTGTTTTTCTGTTTGACCACCGGACATTGGGATCACGGTGCAGCCAAGATGCTCAGCACCGTAGTGAGCACCCATGCCACCGGTGAACAAGCCATAGCCGTAGGCCACATGCACGATATGTCCAGCGCGTCCACCCGCAGCGAAAATTGAACGCGCTACAAGGTGTGACCATGTATCGATATCGTTCGCGGTGTAACCCACTACCGTTGGTTTGCCAGTAGTACCGCTTGAGGCATGAATGCGTACCACTTTCTCCCTTGGCACGGCAAACAAGCCGAATGGATAATTTTCCCGCAGATCCTGTTTGGTCATGAAGGGAAACTTCGAGAGGTCTTCCAGCGAAGTCAAATCATCAGGACTGACCTGCTGATGCTGACACCTGCTGCGAAAATGTGGCACGTTGTCATAGGCGTGCCGAATCGACCATTTCATGCGCTGAAGCTGCAGGGCTCGTAATTGGTCCTGACTGGCTGACTCGATAGGGTCTAGGCCCACCGGCAATCTGAATCCAACTGACACACGACTCTCCACCTGCCTGCGACCGAATGCGGCACTCAGGCTGCTCTGCTTTCTATTCATAGTTCGATTTTCAAGGACCATGTGATACCAACGAATCTATTGACTCGTACTCATGTCCCTGCCCCCCACCGCAGGCAGAGCTCGCCGCAACAGCGGCGAGTTCTTTTCTGGATGCGTTCTGCTCTCATCATCCCGATACATGGGGCTGAGGTTGCGCTCAGCCAAGCGATTACTTGAACTTCCAACCCATTGCCAATCCATAGGTTCGGGCCATGCCCGGTACGCGAAATATGGTGTCGGTGAGAACGTCCGTCGCCGTCCAGTAGTACTTATCGAACAGGTTCTTTGCGTAGACGCTCGCATGCCAACGATCATCGAGTGAATGCACACCAATATTGGCATTCACGACCGTGTACGAAGCCACTTCAAACCCTTGCTCGTCACCCAGCGATCCTGCCGTTTCAGATTGGTAGTTGGCATTGACGCTGGTTAGCAATCCAAGTGATCCGGAGATCGGCTGATCGTAGTTGATCGTGCCATTGAGCTGCCACGTTGGGGTATAGGGAAACGCTAACCCTGCGAAGTTGGTGGCCTGGCCAGCGCGGTTAAAGCCATTGAACTTGGTCACCTCGGTTTTCGTGTAGGAAGCACCACCACGCAAGGTCAAGGCCGCAGTCGCACGCCAACTCAAATCCAACTCGGCACCCGATACCTTTGAACTAGGCACATTCACGATTCGGGTCAACGTGGTGAACACCGGATCTAGCACTTCGGAAAACAGCTGTTTGTCCTTGTAGTCATAGTAGAAGGCCGATACGTTCGCCTGCATGGTGCGGTTAAACAACGTCGCCTTGGTGCCCACCTCATAGGCGGTTACTTGCTCTTGATGAGCAGGCTCAAGCTGTGTTTCCACATTGGTTGGCAGCATGGGAACCGAACCGGACTTGAAGCCACGACTAATCGTGCCATACACCAGCAGCTCTTCAGTGGGCGTGAACTGCGCACTTAAACGTCCAGCGACATTGTCCTCATTAAGCTTGGGTCGTTTGAATGAAGCCAGGTTGGTGAAGTCTGCGGCGTAACTCATACAACCGTTGGGTTTGACAGTGAAGTTGGGAACCGCGCCAGACTGAACATTCACCAGAAAATGCACGGAGGTATTCCAGATCGGCAGGGTATTGCCATTGAAATCACCCGAGCAGGCACTGAAGTCCAGCGTGTCCTTGCTGTAGCGCAGACCTGCGGTGAGCTTGAACTGCTCATTGAACTTCCAGTCCGTCGTAGCAAAGGCGGAAACCGACTTGCTGTTCTGATCGGTCGTATTCCGATAGCTGCGGAATCCGGTTGCGTACTGCTGCGCTGTATAACGTGCGTTAGTTGGATCAATCACGTTCTGAGCTAGGAAGCGCAATAGCTGCAATACTGATGAATTATCGTAGTAACCAACTTGGCTGTCAGTGATATCGTCATTGGAGTAATAGCCACCAACGATATAAGACAACTTACCCGCCTCACCATTCAGACGCAGTTCCTGAGAGAAGGAGTCAATTTTACCCACCGATTGCTGGGTAAAGATTTCAATGGCAGTGCCATCAACATCGTTCATATCGTTACGCTTGACGTGATTGAATGCCGTCAACGAGACCAGTGACAGGTTGTCGCTAATGTTGTAGTTGATGCGCGCTGCTGCCGAATAGAACTCGGCATTAACGCGGAAGGCGGGCTTGGACCCATCATATCGATCCCAATCTGCGGTATCCGACTTCCAGTCAGTTCGCACGGCAGCTGGCAGACCTGGGTTGGTGAAGGCAGGCTGATCAGGAATCAAACGCACGGCTTGCGCGGCAATGGTGTCTGACTTGTCGTGCCAGTAGGAGCCCGTAAGATCGATGGTTAGCGCATCGGTTGCATTCCATACGGCCGTTGCACGCAGACCCAAGCGGTCTTTTTCGCCCAGCCGTTCATTGCGACTGATGCTTTTTTGCCAGCCCTCACCCGATGTTTCTGATCTCGCAGCAAAGCGGACGCCAAATGTGTCGCTCAATGGTACGCTCACAAATCCTTCGAAGTTGGTTGTCTTATAGTTGCCCAGCTCTGCAGATACGCCCGCTTCAAACTCCTTGCCGGGTTTGGCAACAATGAAGTTCACCAATCCGCCTGTGGTGTTGCGACCGTAGAGTGTGCCTTGCGGCCCTTTGAGTACTTCGACGCGTTCGATATCGAACAAGGGTCCGTTACTCATATAGGGATAGGCATATGCCACTTCATCCACGTAGACACCGACAGGCGACGTCGAAGACAGATTCGGTGTATTAAAACCGACACCGCGCAGCGTATAGATCGGTGTGTTGGCACTGGAACGGGCAAAGTTCAAACCCGGCGTTAATTGCGCCAAGCCAGAAGCATCAGTGATGCCGGCGTTCACCAACGTCTCGCCATCAAATGCTTGAATGGACATGGGTACGGTATTGATGCCCTCAGCGCGCTTTTGGGCAGTGACGACGATTTCTTCGAGCACCAAACCATCGGCATCAGCAGCCAGGCTGGTTGCGCTCATTCCCATACCAACTGTAAATACCACACTGGTCACCCACAACGCCCGCTGCAGCGCTGCAACAGATGTCATAGAGGCAAGATCACGGTTCTTAAAAGACATGCAATTCCCCTTTTTCAAGCATCGTGTTTACGGAGTCGCCCTCACCGGGCATACCCATTGCACGCGCGACATGAACTCAATCGAGAAAGACTGAGGGGGATAGTATTGAGACGTTACAGACGAGGCTTGTATTGACAGGCACCATCACTTGCCTGATTTCGCACCTGTCAGAACTGTCAGGTGGAGTAGCGAAGCCAGATTTACCTAAGTGTTCTGCTTCGGCACTTGACGAAAAGCAGATGGCGTTGCGCCATACCGTATCTTGAAGGCCCGACTGAAATGGGCCGGATCTTTAAAGCCCCAGTCATAAGCAATTTGAGTAATTGACTGTCCGGTGGCATGCGAAGCTTCAAGCGCCGCACGAGTTTTTTCCAAACGCCGCAGCCATATCAACTCTGACAACGGCATTTCATCATCCGTGAATAGCTTGTTCAAGTAACGTAAGGATATTCCATGCGCTGCCGCAATCTGCTGACAGTCGAGCGAACAATCGGATAAACGCTCCTCCACATAAGACTTGATGCGCTGACGAATAATCAAACGATTTGCAGTGGGCAGTTCTTCAACGGTGGTGCCCGCAAGCGCCGCAACCAGCAAGTCGATCAATGATTGATGCATGATAACGAGGCTGCTGGGCTCCAAATTATCCAGTTGTTCGTACAGATGAAGAATGAAGCTCGACACCACCGCAGGCGCTCCTTGTGAGGCGCGAAACGCCACTGCAGTCAGTCGCTCCGGACAGGCAATCCGTCGCGACAAGTATTGACGTGGTAGACGTAACACCAATTGATCAAAGGGGCGCTCGAAGGTCAGCTCGTAGGGATGCGCCGCATCGTAAATGGCGAAATCGCCTTTACCAAGATGGGCCACTCGATCTTGTTGCGCCACAGAGCCGTTGCCTTCGCACTGGATGCTGAGCAGGAAAAAATCTTCGGGTGACTGGCGAATGCGCTGCCGCGAACGGGCTACATGCTGTGCATCGGCGACCACCCTCGACAGCTGCACATCCTTCAAGGCAATGGTTTCTAGTGATCCGAAAAAATCAGATCGGGCTGGTGCATCGCAATCAAGTGCGACAAAGGTCGATGAAATCATGTCGCGCCAGTAGTCTAGGCGACGGTTCGCTTCAACGTCTGATGTCTTAATGACTGCGGCAGGAGATGGCAGGGAATTCATCAACACTACACCTTGAAAGTCACGCCAAGTAAATTCTTAAAGCAGTAACTTCGTCGAACTATAACCCCATTGCGAATTCGTCTACAAGTCAGCGACACGGCCGACGTTTAGTCGACCCACTTATGTTCTGCCGGTGATGGGTTTTCATTTTCCGTCGACCGAATGCAGCATCCCAGTTCTGGGATGGCAATTGAAGTACTCGAAGTACTGCTCGTCAGCTGCCGCCACCGTAACCTCATGATACAACTTCAATTTGGCGGCTGGCCCCATCTTGCCCAGATACTTCATCGCCGCACCAAATATGGCCACATGGGTCGGATGCGACTCGGCCCAGCGTTCCAGCGCGGCAAGACTTTTCCACCAGCTCATGCCAAAACTTTTATCCAAGGGCCGCCCACCGCCATCAATTACGGTCATATACCGATTGGCATAACAGCCAATACTCAAGCCATCGTCGCGTAGAAATTCCATGCCTGCACTTAGCACGGGCTCCACATCTTCTACATACATACGTCGCTCTTCATCCGCGGTCTCGATCCAATCCTGACCTGATCGGATAAGACAGATGTTTTCGTGGGGCATCACCACCTGATGTAAACCATCGGTGATCACTCGGGGCTGATTTACCGGCGCCATATCGTGGGTCTGCGACAGCGGAATGCGATCACGGGCGCCGCCCCAGTATGCATGCTCTTGAACCGAATCGCTCAGTCCCTCTGCGATGCAGGCGACCCCCTCACGTACATCGGCGGAAAACAGCGTTTCAAATCGCTCTACCGCTGGGCGCAATATTTCGGTGAAAGTACCCGTCCTACTATTGGCGATATTACCCTTGGCCCAACTGGCACCATGCTGCGCGAACCAAGCATCAAACTTGGCGGGATCATCCCAATAGCCAATGGAGACAAGGTTGACGAAACCGGCTTCATCCACGTAGCGAGCTCGATCCCAATGTTTGGGACCACCTTCGGCGGCAAAGGCATTACTGATGGTGAGTAACGCACGGTCTGTCGTAAAGCTGGACATCAGCTCACCTGGAAATTGCAAGCCGAAGTAGGCCATTATCACGCGGGTTACATGGCGGTCATAGCGAGCAACAGTGGCTGGAAACGGCGGCTGGTAGTCATCGGGAACACGACGATGCCGTATGCGAGGACACTGCAAATGCTTAGGAATAGCGGATTCCATGTATCAAACCTCGGACTTAAGACTCGTCGATTGATTGAAGGTATTGCATGATGTCGATCACCGGCAACTGCATTGCTTTCTGTCTATCCTTTTGTGGCAGTGTGTCACGCACGAAATCAATCTGCTTCCAATTGGGAAATGGGGTTTCCCGGTCGGCCACAGGCACGAATGGTGAGGCAGCGATGCGCTGAAATTTAGGGATGTAGCGCGGACAATTAAGAAATATCTCCGTGACCGCCACCCTGACAACGAACTGCGCCTCGGGATACTCAGCGATCAACGGGTCCCCTTGGGTGACCGAAGCCTCGCCGCTGACCCGCAAACGGTTCGGTTTTTCAAAGTCAATGAACAACAGTCCCACTTTTGAATTGGCTAACAGGTTGCCCATGGACAGATACATGCCATTGCCGTCGTAACAGGGAAAAGCCAGCGTATTTTCATCGATGATCTTGACGAATCCGAGGGGTCCCGCTTTGAACGAACAACTCGGTTTTCCAGTGCTGTCGGCCGTAGCAAGAAAGAAAAAATCCTTGGCAGCAATAAAGGCGATATCCAGTGGGTTGAATACGGCATGCACATTGTTGGATTCAATGACATCGGCAAGCCGACGTGTATCGAACTGCTCTTGTAACTGACGCTGATTGTTATGATACATGCTCATAAGCGGACTCCTTGGGCTCAAGGCAGACCTCAACTGGTAATCGGAACTGGCGGTTCGGTTGCATCCGCTATATCACGCATCACCATGCCCGGCAGCATATGCGACACGACGCGATCTCCTGGCGTCTTGTTCAGCAGCAAACGCGTGACATCGGGACGGGAGTAGTGGCCTACCGGGTCGGCGACCGACTTCGATAACGAGATCGTGCCGAGATCGATATCCGCAATGACTAGCCCCTCTTCGTTTTCTTTGAGCGTATTGCCGAGCGGCGCACCATCAGGTCCATAGACGCGTGCGAAACCGCCGCCCTGTAGCAACAATTGACGCTGCATATCGTCAGTACACAGTAGCTCATGCATTTCTTTTGAAACCGTCGCACAGGGAGCCAGCACAAAGCACTGCCCTTCTACTGCATACACTTGGCTGGCTGCATTGTTGACTTCCGCACTAAGCGCGTAAGCGGCACCGCGATAAATCGAGAAGCTCGGCCAAGCGGCAATATGTATTTGCTCGTTCTGTGCATACATGGCGTACTTGCTCAGGGGTTGAAAATGTTCCCAGCAACACAACATGCCGACGTTGCCAATGGGCGTTTCCATTACGGCCAAGTCTGTGCCATCACCCTCACCGAACACGGAACGTTCAACGTGCGTGGGTTTGAGCTTTCGACGCGTCTTGACCACCTGGCCCTGATCATCGATCAATGCTTGTCCCATATAGAGGCTGCCATTGGCTTTTTCGCTGAAGCCGAAAGATAACCAGATGCCCAGTTCACGCGCCGCCTGCGCCAATCGACCGAATTCGGTCGAGCCGATGATCAATGAATTGTCATGGTAGCGCTGCACATACTGCATGCCCATGGCGGGCGAGCTAAGCCATATCCACCAGGGGTAGCCGGGAATCCAGGTCTCAGGAAAGGCGATCAGCTCGACGCCCTGCTGGGCCGCCTCTTTCATCAGTTTGATGGTCTTGTCGATGGTTGAGTCGAGGTCAAGGAATACCGGTGCGGCTTGAACCGCCCCTACACGCAGTTTTGGATGAATCTTGCCAGGCATATCGTTCCCCATAGGTTGTCCGTACGAAGACTCATACGTTTAGCCCGATTTGGCTGGACCCTATCCGAACAATCACTTGTACCTGTGGGCATTACGACTCTGATAACCCCTACCCAAGACCATTCAACTGCGTACAACAATTGTTAACGCGTTGCGAACGGCACTCTTTTCTAATCCAGGTATGAGTCTGAGGGAAGGTCAGAGAGGTGGTGGTGAGGTTGAGTCAGACTGCGGGTCTGGATCGTGAGTTGATGGTTCTAAACAGCTGCGCCTTGGCGTTCTTGAGGCGATCGGCGGATTTATTATCGGTCATGGCGTGGGCGATTGCATCCAGGCTGGCGAGGGTGATGCCGGGTTTGAGAAGGCATTCGGGTTTTTCCAGCGATTTGAATTTGTCGAACGGCGTCATGATGTCTTGCTGCCGGTAGTGTTTTTTGATCTTACCTTTAGGGTCAATCTGCTCACTGGCGAATAGGCAAGGCCGATGTCCCTCGCCAGGGATTCCGAAGCATCAGAAGTTGAGATAGGGATTGAGGTGCTCGGCACACACGGCATTGACCTGTGAGGCGTAGTGCTGCGGGATGTGGGCGTAGCCAAATTGTTTGCGAATGATGGCGCCGTTTTTGGTTTCGGCCAATCCATTATCGTTGTTGGTACGTGGCCGTGAACGTGTAAATTCGAGAATAAAAATCTCCGCCCCAAGGGGCGGAGTATTAAGAAGAACCCGCCCGCTACGCATCGCTCCATATTTATTCGCCGCAAGCGGCGGGGAATTGAACCCGCAGTGATTCAATTTGTTGAGTAGCTTGGCGACGGTGTGATTCACGTACTCCGAACCGTTGTCGGCGTGAAAGCCGTAGAGCACAAACGGAAAGTTGGCGAGTAACTGTTTTAGCACCGGCAGCAAAAACGTTTCGCTGATTTTCTCGCAGCTGGCGACGAGTTCCCACTGAGGAATGCAATCCACCGCGTTGATGTAATACAGGCCTTTTATGCCGTCTAAATCGCCTTGATGGCCGCTGTCGATCCCCCGTCGGGGATGACGATGCGCCTTACGGATATAGCCGGGCTTGCTTTCGGGTCTGGATGCGCGGCGTACACCGATCTTGATCGTCGTGGGCCACGTCTTGGTGCGCGTCACACGGACTGCTTGATAGAGGCACCGCTTACGTAAGTTGTACAGCTGCGCAACGCTGATGTGTTGCAGCCGAACAAAGCGCGCATCGTCGAACACCTGGTAGGCGCGTTGCATCAAACATTTGGTGGCCGGACCCGACAACGTGCCATACAGTGCATCAAGGTCCGCCAAGAGGCGGACATCGGCGTCGGAATATTTACAGGCAAAGCCCGCACGCGGCGGGCCGTAATGCTGCTCAATCTTGCCGGTGTCGAGAAACTGTGCGACCAGTCGGGTGAGCTGCTGACGCGAGTAACCGCTGACGCTGCGTAGGTAGCGCAACAGCAATCCTTTATCGCATCGTTTCAACTGCGCATAGCGAAATCGTCGCAACACTTGCGCGATGTCGGCATAGCGCGCGGCATCGTCTGCGGCGGGGGCAAAGGCGACCTCAGCGGTGCCGGAAAGGAACTCTCGAACCTGGTCGAGCGTGGTCAGCTTGGCATCGTTCATGTGGAGGATCATTCCTGGATGATCGACCCAATCCCGCCGCTTCAGACTCAAACCATGTTGGAATCACGACCCCTCGTTCAGACTCAAACCATATTGGAAAAGACTACGGCTCGCAAATCGAATGGATTCGTAGCACAATCGGCAAACCCCTTGCGCGTTGCCACTCATTACCAGGAGCCACTCATGTCAATCCGACGCATCCTTGTTGGCGTTAGTGCTCTGGGCTGTTTCAGCCTGAGCGGAATAGCCGTCGCCGCAGACAACTGCCCCGCTTTTCTCAATCAAGACCTACGCAAACTGCGGTCGAGTGAAACCATCAACATCTGTAAGGCGTATGCCGGCAAGCCGCTGTTGTTGGTCAACACCGCCAGCCACTGCGGTTTCACGCCGCAGTTCAAAGGCCTGCAAGCGGTATACGAAAAATACCAAGAGCAGGGCTTGGTCGTGATCGGCTTCCCCTCGGATGATTTCAACCAAGAAGCCAAGGACGAAGCTGAGACTGCCGACGTCTGCTACATCAACTATGGCGTGAAGTTCACCATGCTCACCGAAAGCCCGGTGAAGGGCGACCACGCCAACCCCATCTTTAAGGAACTCGCCAAACAAACCGCCGCGCCTGCCTGGAACTTCAACAAGTACCTGGTTAAACCCGACGGCACCGTGGTGCAACACTTCAACAGCAGAGTCAAACCCGATTCAACCGAGATGACGCAAGCCATCGAGAAAATGCTGGCCGACGCGAAGTAACGAGGCCTTGAGCACGATGCTGAAACTGGTGCTGGACACCAATGTCGTGCTCGACTGGCTGGTGTTCAACGACCCCAGCACTGAGGTGTTATCCGATTTACAACAAGCAGCCCAAGTCGTGCTGCTAACCCATGAACCCGCACTCGCCGAACTACGCCGCGTACTGAATTACCCGGAATTCAAACTCGACAGCACCAAGCAACAATTCATCCTCGCTCACTATCAAACATTGACCACGCGCGCGAATCTGCCCGATCACTTTTCGCTGCAAGACCTGCAATTGCCACCCGGTTTCCCCACTTGCAAAGACCCGGACGATCAGCACTTCTTGGCTTTGGCGTTTCACAGCCAAGCCGATGCTCTGATATCGAAAGATAAAGCGCTGTTGGCGCTGCGAAAACGGGCCGCGAAGTTTGGTGTGAAGATAGCGCGATCTGGCGCCATAGCGTTTTCTTAAGCCGAAACCACGGTTGTTTCAGCACCCGGACCGGCGCAATAAATTGCGCTGGAATCTTCAGTTGATGTAACGGTGCGATTCATCGCGCCGTTACATCACAGGCTCACGCATACGCATCCAGCAATCCCAAGCTGATGCTACGAACCGTTGCGGTATCGGCCAATTCTTCACCGCTCAGGTATTGGGAGCCGAGGAGTCGATTGGCACTGGGCTCGGGTTCTGGCTGTTGGTGACGGGAACGATCGCCGAATACGCCGGCATCGGTGAGTGACATGCCTTGGGCGGCAAACATTTCACGCAAGCGCGGCAACGATTGTTCGAGTGCGCTGCGCGTTTCGGCGCGTTCTGCGGTAAACCACACACTGGCTTGATCTTGATCCTGATTCATATCGATGCGCACCTGCACCGGACCGAGATCCGCAGGCGTCATGTACAACGTCGCCGACTGGGTATCCTTGGTCGCCAGCAGGGTGAGCTTGTTACCCAACTCGGTGGCCCATTGATGCGTGCCGACTTGCGTGTGAAGCTGATGCCGCGGCGCCAACGCAATGGCATTGGCGTCGTCGCTTAACTGAGTGCCGGATGTTTGCAACTGCGCTGAACTCAAGGCGCCGGAGACATCGATGGAACTCGTCTCGATCTGCTCGTCTTGCAGTGGCGCAGCAAGCTGCGCGTTTACAGCAGCCGCCATAGGCGCAATCTGCGGCATGACTGTCTGCAACAGAACTTGGCGTTCAACCGGCGTATCACCATCGGTTAAACCTTTTGATGCCTGGTATGCCTGGGTTTGTTGTAACTGTTGAGGTTCCAGTGCTGGCATTTGCTGCGGCGGATGTTGTTGAACCTGGTTCTGTTGTGGCTG
>JANMSB010000289.1:0-3781 GCA_031388915.1 Pseudomonadota bacterium
CAACACGACCGTTGCGTTGGGGCTGACCTATGTGTCGGCCCTCTGCCATACGTTGAGAACGGGCAGACACATAGGTCTGCCCCTACGGTTGATTATTCTTCGCTGCCAATGAAGCGATAAATCGCCGCGCCCAGCGCACCACCCACAATCGGCGCCACCCAGAACAACCACAACTGCGCGGTCGCCCAGTCACCGACAAACACGGCCACACCGGTGCTGCGCGCTGGATTCACGGAAGTGTTGGTGACGGGAATGCTGATCAAGTGAATCAAGGTCAGGCATAGACCAATGGCCAGCGGCGCGAAACCCTGCGGCGCACGCTTATCGGTGCTGCCCAGAATCACGATCAAAAACATCGCCGTCATCACCACTTCGCAAATCAGCGCAGCCTGCAACGAATAACCACCGGGCGAATGTTCGCCGTAGCCATTGGAGGCAAAGCCCGCTGCGACATCAAAGCCCGCCTTACCACTGGCGATCAGATAGAGCACACCACCTGCGGCAATGCCACCCAGCACCTGAGCAACGATATAAGGCAGAAGTTGATTGGCCGGAAACCGACCACCTGCCCACAAGCCCACCGACACTGCCGGATTTAGATGGCAGCCCGAGATATGGCCGATGCCGTAGGCCATAGTCACCACGGTTAGACCGAATGCCAGCGACACGCCGGTAAGGCCAATGCCCACCTCCGGAAATGCCGCCGCCAGCACGGCACTGCCGCAGCCGCCCAATACCAGCCAGAACGTCCCGAACAACTCCGCAGCGTACTTCTTCATGGTGGTTCCTCTCGTAACCGTTGTTATCACGCGCCCTATCAATGCGGCACTGTAAAGCAGAATCGGTCACCGGGATAAGCCCCCAAAGGACTAGAGCAGGGTGCCGAGCGCAAACACCACGGGCCTAAGCGGCGGCGAACCGTTAGAATCCGCGGACGTTTACAGCGTGCTCAAACCATGAACTCACCCTCATCCGATTCGCAGCATTCCGCACCCAAGACCGACTTCGGCTTCACCGAGGTGCCCCTGGCTGACAAGGCCAAGAAAGTCCGGGCGGTGTTCGACTCCGTAGCCGATAAGTACGACGTCATGAACGACTTGATGTCCGGCGGCGCGCATCGGCTATGGAAACACTTCACGTTGTCGCAGACCGGCCTGCGTCCGGGTCAGCGCGCGCTGGACGTGGCAGGCGGCACCGGCGACTTGAGCATTGGCATGGCCAAGCAAGTTGGTCCCACGGGTTTAGTAATTCATACCGACATCAATGCCGCCATGCTGTCGAATGGCCGTGATCGATTGCTTGACAAAGGCATGGTCGGCAATGTCAGTTGGTCGCTGGCGAATGCCGAGTGTCTGCCGTTTGCCGACAACAGCTTTGATTGCATCACCATCGCCTTTGGTCTGCGTAATGTCACCGATAAAGCCAAGGCACTGCAGTCGATGTTGCGCGTACTCAAGCCCAGCGGTCAGTTGTTGATTCTGGAATTCTCGCATCCCACTGCACCCGGACTGAAACCCGTCTATGACTGGTACTCCTTCAACGTGCTACCCAAGCTTGGCAAAGCGGTAGCCAACGATGCCGACAGCTATCGCTATCTCGCCGAGTCCATTCGTAAGTTTCCCGATCAGGAAACTTTGCTGGGCATGATGCGCGAGGCCGGCTTCGAACAGACTTCGTACCACAACCTGAGCGGCGGCATTGTCGCGCTGCATCGTGGCTATAAGTTTTGATTTCTTCTCGCGATTAATCACGACATGCTGTTATCCGCACTCGAATCCACTTTGAACCGCAACATCGCTGCCTCATCTGCGGCACGTGCGCTATGCACGCGACTCACTGGCAAATCGCTACGCTTGCACCTCACCGGCCTACCCGTGGAGCTGGACTTACGCGCCGACGGCGAGCGCATTCAACTGACGCGCAGCAACGCAACCGCGGCGGACGCCACATTGTCGGGCAGCCCACTGGGCCTACTCAGTCTTGCCCAACAACAAGCCAAATCAACCACGGGCAGCTCGGTACGCATCGAAGGCGATGCGGAAGTAGCGCAGGGCTTCAGCGAACTGCTCAAGCAAGCCAAGCCCGATATTGAAGAAGAATTGTCACGCATAGTTGGGGATGTAGCGGCGCATCAACTCGGCAACACGGTACGCAGCCTGTTGGGATTCGGTCGTCGCGTTGGCGACACCTTCCTGCAAAACGCCGGTGAATATTTAAGCGAAGAAGGCCGTGATGTCCCCAGTAAAACCGAGGCCGAGGAACTCAATCGCGACGTCGATACGTTGCGCGACGATGTGGAACGCTTCGAAGCGCGATTAACTTTGCTGGAACGCCGCAACCAGTAACCAAACCTCAACCTTCCCTCCCCCGCATGCGGGGGAGGGTTAGGGTGGGGGCATTCTGAAAGCACACAACACATGAACTTCCGCGTTTTTTCCCGACTGCTGCAAATCCATCGCGTACTAGTCAAACATGGCCTGGACGAATTCGTGCGTGGTACGCGCTTCGCCGGTCCGTTGCGCCTGGCCTATCTTGCCTCGCCCGCCGCTTGGTTTCAGATTAAACACAAGGGTACGCGCGGCGAGCGCTTGCGCCTGGCACTGGAAGAACTCGGCCCGATCTTTATGAAGTTCGGCCAGGCATTATCCACACGTCGTGACCTGCTGCCGCCGGACATCGCCGACGAATTAACCAAGCTGCAAGATCGCGTACCGCCCTTTGATAGCGCCATCGCCAAACTAATCATCGAGCAAGCACTGGGCAAACCGGTGGGAGAATTGTTTGCGCAATTCGATGAAGCGCCACTGGCTGCCGCCACAATTGCGCAGGTGCATACTGCAACGCTGAAAGACGGTGGTGAAGTCATCGTAAAAGTCGTTCGCCCCGGCATCCGCGCGCTGATTGAACGTGACCTGGAAGTACTGAAGGCGCTGGCCTCACTGGCAGTCGAGTACTGGAGCCTCGGCCAGAAGCTCAAGCCCATGGAAGTGGTACGTGAATACGAAAAAACTATTCTCGATGAATTGGACCTGATGCGCGAAGCCGCCAATGCGTCGCAGTTGCGCCGCAACTTCCAGAACTCGCGATTGCTGTATGCACCCACGGTTTACTTCGATCTGTGTCGCACTAACGTCATGGTGATGGAACGCATCCGTGGCATACAGATCAGCGATATGGAAGAACTGCGTCGGCGCGGCACCAATATTCAACGACTCGCGGAAAGCGGCGTGGAGATTTTTTTCACGCAGGTGTTTCGGCATAATTTCTTTCATGCCGACATGCATCCCGGCAACATTTTCGTGTTGACCGAAGATCCCGAACATCCGGTGTATGCCGCGGTGGACTTCGGCATTGTCGGCACGCTCGATCCGCGTGATCAGCACTATCTGGCAGAAAACTTCTTGGCGTTCTTCAACCACGATTTTCGTCGTGTCGCACAGTTGCACGTCGATTCCGGCTGGCTGCCTGCCGGTACCCGCGTGGATGAAGTCGAGTCTGCCGTACGCACGGTATGCGAACCCATCTTCAACAAGCCGCTCAAAGAAATTTCTTTCGCTCAAGTACTGACGCGCCTGTTTGAAACGGCACAACGCTTCGACATGGAAATTCAGCCGCAGCTATTTCTGCTGCAAAAAACCATGTTTCAAATTGAAGGCCTCGGTAGACAGCTTTATCCCGACCTCGACCTATGGAAAACCGCCAAGCCCATTCTGCAAGAATGGCTGCATGCCCGCATGAGCCCGCGCGGTGTGCTGCGTGAATGGAAGAAACAATTGCCGGA
>JANMSB010000475.1:0-1912 GCA_031388915.1 Pseudomonadota bacterium
TCGTACGTTTTGCAGAACCAACCTTTTCGCGAAAATTTTTGTAATACACCGGCGCGCTCGCCGTCGGAGTAGGACCAGTTGAGCGTGAGCATAGTCCAGCCGATGGGTAGCGCTATCAACACGATAGCGATGATGAAGATCACCTTGCCTGCGCCGCTGCTGCGTTGACGATTCATTTTCACGATATGCACCTGTCGTAGGCTGGGATGTCAATCCCAGCGTTCCTGTTTCAGCAATTCAATTCAATTCAATTGTGGACACCCGATACGGATGCTGGGATTGACATCCCAGCCTACGCAAAACCCAACTTAGCTATTCACTTTAGACCTCCCGCCACTCACCCATCAGCGGAAAATACAGCGCGGTCTTCACCGGTTGCGGCTGCCAGGCACGCATCAGTTTGGCATAACGATCCATCTGGTTACGATAGCGCTCCACTTCGCTTTGCAAAAAAGCTTCGCGGCCGCCGCCTTCGTGCGAGCTGGTTTTGAAGTCGATGATCCAGCGGGTGCCGTGTTCGTCGACAAAGCTACGGTCGATAATGCTGTTGATCACTGTGCCGTTCAATACGCCGGTTAGGGCGATTTCGGAGGCGGCTTCTTTATGCTGAACATCCAGCCCCAAGATCCAACGTCCCTTCGGATCACTCAACGTGTGTTTGATGGCTTGCACCACGCGTTCACAAGCAGCGGCACGCAAGACTTCAGGCACGCCCAGTTCCGCCAACCGCAATAACAACTGCGAACGGCGTGCACTGGCGTTCCATTGCTGCATTTGCGCACTGGGTAGTTTTACCAAGCGCTCCAGTTCGGCATGCACCACCGTACCCACATGGCGGCTGGTTTCACCTACCCAATCGAACTCGGGCTGCGCTTCGGCGTTGATGACATTGTTGCTACGCTCACCCGCTAACGCTGGGTCGGGTGTTGGTGCGGTCCAGTTCAGGGGCAAGCGACGCAAGCTGGGGCGCGTGGCGGTACTCATGCCGCTGATGGCGGGTTGATGACTCACTATCGCGCGCGTGAAGTCGGAATCAACCTGCGGCCACAACAGCGCCAGCAAGCTGCCGCTGCGTGGCTCCTTAGGCGCGTCGCCGTCTTTGTTCACGCCGACACTGCCGAACAAATGCAGCTCGCGTTTGGCGCGGGTCACGGCTACGTACAATAAGCGCTGGCTTTCGTAGCGCGCACGTTGCTTCTCCAACTCGGCCAGCCATTGATAAACGCTGTCACTGTCGTCGCCTTTTGCGCTCGGCGGCGCCAACACCAGGCCATCGGCATCCAGACCCGTCAGGCGTGTCCAGCGCAGCAGCTTGGTGCTGTCGCGACCGCCAGTGCGATGCAGCGACGGCAGGATCACCACATCGAACTCCAGGCCTTTGGATTTGTGGATGGTCATGATTTCTACACGCGCCGTGCCGCTGCCTGAAGTGGCATACAGGCTGCTGAGCTGTGCTTCCAAGCGAGTCGAATCCGCCAAGTCGCCGGCAATCTCCAATTCATCCAAACGCGCGAAGTAAGCATCGGCATCGTCCAGTTCGTTGGCGGCGCGTAGACAGGCGGGACCATAAAGCGCCAACCAGGTTTTTTCCACCCAGTCGCGCAGCGAATGGCGCGCGCGTTCGGCGATGGCGGCGTTCATGACGGTGGTGAAGTGTTGTAGGCGGTGTTGGCCTTCGGGAGTGATTGGCAACACGCCCCCACCCCAACCCTCCCCCGCGCTTTGCGCAAGGGAGGGAGCTGGTGCATAAACTATCTTTAGCAAGGTAAGAATCGTTTGTTCTTTATCGCCTGCCGCCAACGCATGCAAATCCGCCAAACTCAACCCACACCACGGCGCGCGCAAACACGCCAGCCAGGCGGTGCGGTCGGCCAAATGCAGTAAGGCGCGTGTCAGGGCAATTAAATCTTGC